>JBCDJJ010000032.1:0-36395 GCA_038747915.1 Planctomycetota bacterium
CGAGGGCGCCGCGCCCGAGGCCGCCAGCGAGTCCTGAGCGCACACTTCGTCACACCCTGCAACGACCCGCGGAGCACACCGCCATGATGATTCACGAGATCACCGAGCTGGCCGGCGCGTACAAGAAGCGCAAGCGCATCGGCCGCGGCGACGGCAGCGGCGTCGGCAAGACCTCCGGCCGCGGCCACAAGGGCGCCGGAAGCCGCGCGGGCTACTCGCGTCGCTTCGCCTTCGAGGGCGGCCAGATGCCCGCCTTCCGCCGCTTCGCCAAGCGCGGCTTCGCCAACACCAACTTCCGCTCGATGTTCTGGACCGTGAACATCGGCGACATCGCCCAGCACCCGGTCTTCGCCAAGGGCGGCGTCGTCAACGCCGAGACCCTGATCGCCGCGGGCCTGATCCGCGACGAGAAGCGCGATGTCAAAGTCCTGGGTGATCTCAAGGGTCTCGAGAAGCTCTCCGTGAGCTTCGAGGTCGAGGCCGCCCGCGTCACGGACCCGGCCCGCAAGCTCATCGAGGGTGCTGGCGGCAAGGTCAACGAGACCGGGAGCCGCCGCGACCGCGTCCGCGGCGTCGACCGCAACTCGGACGACCGCACACCCACCAACCTCACCAAAAAGCCCAAGAACCGCGCCGCCAAGGACTTCTCGCACCTCCTGGACGCCAGCGCCAAGAAGGGGAAGGGCACGTCCAAGGGCGGTGGCGACACGCAGGGCAAGAAAGCAGGCACCGGGAAGCCCAAGAAGGACCCGGCCGAGCCCGGTGCGTCGGGCGACGCCTGAGCCCGAGGGCGTACACTGCGTGCTCCTGTCGCTCGAGCGGTCGAGCGACCCCCCGATCGTGGCGTGGTGCCCCGACCCGAAGGCACCGATTCCGACGTTCCGACTAAGGCTTCGCTTCGCCCATGCTCAGCGCTCTTCTCAATGCCTTCCGCGTCCCCGACCTGCGGAATCGCCTGCTGTTCACGATCGCGATGCTCGCGGTGTACCGCATCGGCTTCTGGATCCCCGTGCCCGGGATCAACCAGGAGCAGTTGATCGACTTTTTCCGTCAGCAGACCGACGAAGGCGGGGCGTTCGGACGCGTCGCGTCGTACATCTCGACGTTCTCGGGCGGCAGCTTCGGCCAGTCCACCATCTTCGGCCTCGGCATCATGCCGTACATCTCGGCCGCGATCATCTTCCAGCTGCTCGCAGCGGTGTACGAGCCGATCAAGAAGAAGCAGCAAGAGGGCCCGAGCGGCCGTCAGCAGGTGCAGGAGTGGACGCGCTACGCCACCATCGGCCTGTGCATCGTGCAGGCGATCGGGTGGCTCACGTTCATCAAGGCTCAAGGCTTGGTCTATCAGCCGTGGGACACCAACCCCGTCTGGTGGGCGACGGCGATCACTGCAATGACCGCGGGCACCGTCTTCCTGATGTGGCTCGGCGAGCAGATCGATAAGTACGGCATCGGCAACGGCGTCTCGCTCATCATCACCGCGGGCATCCTCGCACAGATGCCCGGGGCACTCATGTGGGTGGTCGACAACTCCGAGCTGCAGTCCATCCCACCGTTCCCGCAGATCTTCGGCGCTCCCGCGGCCGATGTCACGCCGCAGCTCAGCCTGATGGATGTCATCTTCCTCGCGCTCGGCTTCGTGGGCGTGGTCGCCGGTGCGGTGCTCATCACCGTCGCGCAGCGGCGCATCCCGGTGCAGCAGGCCAAGCACACCCGCGGCCGACGCGTGTTCGGCGGTCAGCGGAGCTTCCTCCCGCTCCGCGTGAACCACGGCGGCGTGATGCCCATCATCTTCGCCAGCTCCCTCATGATCTTCCCCTCGGTGATCTTCGCCTCCCTCGCGAGCGCCTCAGCGGGCTCGCCCACATGGAGCGGCATCTCCAACTGGTTCAGCGACCAGTTCCAGATGGGCGAGCTTCCCTACGTGCTCGTCTACATCGCGATGGTCTACTTCTTTAGCTACTTCTGGACCACCGTCCAGTTCAACCCTGAAGACATGTCCAAGCAGCTCCGCGACAACGGCTCGTTCATTCCAGGTCTGCGACCGGGTCCGCGCACCGCGGAGTACCTCGAGACGGTCATGGAGCGCGTGACGTATGTCGGCGCCGGCTTCCTCTCGGTGATCGCCGTCATCCCGATGGTGGCGACCAACGCGATGAACGTGGACTTCCTCGTCGCCTCGTTCCTCGGCGGCACCGGTTTGCTGATCGTCGTGTCGGTCGGACTCGACCTCGTGCAACGGATCGAGGCCAACCTGCTCATGCGGAACTACGCCGGCTTCCTCGGCGGCGATGACCGTGGCGGTAAGGGCACCCGGATCCGCGGACCGCGCGGCTGATCGCACGAAGGACATCACTCGCCCCGCGGGCCGGTTCGTCGTGGGCCTGGTCGGAGCACGCGCGGTCGATCGCTTCGAGAATTCCGAGCCGGCGCGACCCGGCTCGCTTGTTGTTCGCAATGGGCTACTATCCCCGCCCCCAGACCCGCCGCCCCAACCGCGTAGGAGCCACGCGCCCACCGATGCCCAAGCAGGAAGACAAGTTCACGATGGAGGCCGAGGTAGTCGATGCGCTGCCGAACGCCATGTTCAAGGTCAAGCTCCCCAACGACCACGAGGTGCTGGCCTACGTGAGCGGGAAGATGCGTCAGCACTACATCCGCATCCTGCCGGGCGACCGCGTGACCGTGGAGATGACGCCCTACGACCTGACGAAGGCACGGATCACCTATCGACACTGACTGTCCGGGGTACGGTCGGGTCTTCCTGGTGCGCACGCCGGACGCACCCTCGCCCTTTGAATTACGAAAATCGCGTCATTCTCGGCGGATGGCTCCACATTCGTTTGGTTGCTGCTACACTGCTCGGCTCGCAACGGATTGGCTCTGTTGCGGTCGCCATCGTTTCTCATCCCGCGTGCCTCCCCGCCTGGCTTCATCCGGCGGGCACGTCGGTCGGCTTCTCCGCGAGTAAGGACGCCCCGATGAAGGTGAAATCGAGTGTCAAGCGTCGCAGCGCGGACTGCCAGATCGTTCGCCGACGCGGCAAGGTGTACGTGATCAACAAGAAGAACCCGCGTTTCAAGCAGCGTCAGGGCTGAGTCCCGGCTCGCCCCGAACGAGGAGCACCCTCCGACATGCCACGACTCGCCGGCGTCGACATCCCAGAACGCAAGCAGCTTCGCTACTCGCTGCGGTACATCCACGGTATCGGTCCGCACCTGGCGGACGAGATCATCGCCAAGCTCGATCTCGATCCCACCAAGAAGGCTGGAGAACTCACCGAGAATGAGGTCGCCGCCATCGGCAACCTGCTCGATGCCGAGTACCTGGTGGAAGGTGGCCTGCGTCGCCAGACTCAGCAGCACGTTCAGCGGCTCCGCGAGATCCGGTGCTACCGCGGCGAGCGTCACCGTCGCGGGCTGCCCGTGCATGGTCAGCGGACCAAGTGCAACGCGCGCACCCGCAAGGGTCGGAAGAAGACCGTGGCCGGCAAGAAGGGCATCAAGGGCTAAAAACCCGATGCTCGTGAGCACGCGAGACCAACACTCTTATGGCAAAGAAGCAGAAAAAGATCCGCAAGAACGTGACCAAGGCGATCGCCCACGTGCGCGCCTCGTTCAACAACACCATCGTCACCATCACCGATGTGGGCGGCGAGACCCTGTGCTGGGACTCGGCCGGCACCATCGGCTTCAAGGGTTCGCGTAAGAGCACGCCCTTCGCCGCGACCCGTGCCGCGGAGAATGCAGCTCATAAGGCCCGCCGCATGGGCGTCCACGAGATCGAGGTGCGGATCAACGGCACCGGCGCCGGTCGCGAGTCGGCCATCAACGGTCTGGTCTCGGCGGGCCTGCGTGTGACGGCCCTCGAAGATCGCACACCGGTGCCTCACAACGGGTGCCGGCCGCGGAAGAAGCGTCGCGTCTGACGCGAACATACGAGCGCCGACACGGCGCCACCGCCTCGCCGAGCCCGACCGCTCGGCGATGGAGTTGATCCCTCGGAACAGAAGGCAGCGGGCGGCACTCCCCGGCAGTTCGCCCGCCACGCCGTGACTCCGAGGGTGTGCGTGAACCGGGGCGATCGCGGTGTTTGCCGTCCGCTCCGAACAGTGCCTTGCCGGGCGAGAGTAAGGATTCGATCATGCGTGTTCGCTGGCGCGGCCTTGAGCTCCCGAGTTCCGTCAAGCCACAGACAAAGTTCATGACCGCCGATTACGGCCGGTTCGTCATCGAGCCGTTCGAGCGTGGCTTCGGCACGACCATCGGCAACAGCCTTCGCCGTGTGCTCCTCTCGAGCCTCGAGGGGGCAGCGGTCACGAGCGTCAAGATCCAGGGCGCCGAGCACGAGTTCTCCACCCTGCCCGGCGTGAAGGACGATGTCACCGACATCATCCTGAACGTCAAGGATCTCGTGGTCTCCCTAGAGGGCGACGAGCCCAAGACCATGAGCCTCGCCGCAGCGGGCCCCGGTGAGGTCACCGCCGACCTGATCGAGGCCGACACCGCGATCACGATCCACAACCGCGACCTCGTGATCTGCACGCTCACCGACGCTGTCGACTTCGAGATGGACCTGACGGTCGGCAAGGGCCGCGGCTACGTGCCCGCGAGCGAGCAGTACGACCGCGAGGACGAGCAGGAGATCGGCGTGATCCACGTCGATGCCCTCTACTCGCCCGTTCAGCGTGTGCGGTACAAGATCGAGGAGACCCGCGTCGGCCAGAAGACCGACTACGACCGGCTCACCCTCGAGGTCTGGACCGACGGCACGACCAACCCGGAGATGGCCCTCGTCGAGGCCGCCAAGATCCTCCGCAAGCACCTCAACCCCTTCGTCCACTACTTCGAGATGGGCAGCCAGCGCGTCTCCGAAGAGGCCGCCGCCGCCGCGACCGTCGACGAAGAGCTCATCCGTAAGCTCAACATGCCCATCGGCGACCTCGACCTCTCGGTCCGGGCGAGCAACTGCCTCGAGTCGGCCCGCATCGATTCCGTCGCCGACCTCGTTCAGCGGACCGATAGCGACCTGCTCAAGGTCCGGAGCTTCGGCAAGACCTCCCTCCGCGAGGTCAAGCGCAAGCTCCAGGACATGGATCTGGCACTCGGCATGCGCCTCCCAGAAGGATTCCAGCCCGTCACGCCCGCCGGCGCGGGGGCCGCGTAAGATCACGGCCCACCTCCCCTTTGGGCCACTCGCCTCGGAGATTTGAGTCATGCGACACCGCAAGGCTGGATTCAAGATCGGCCGCACTTCAACGCACCGCACCGCGACCATGCGGAACATGGCGGTGAGCCTCTTTCAGCACGGGCAGATCGTCACAACGATCCCCAAGGCAAAGACGGTTCAGCCGTTCGTCGAGAAGATCATCACCAAGGCCAAGCGTGGCGACCTGCACGCCCGCCGCCAGGTGGTGAAGATGCTCGGCCACAACCGCCGCGCCTTCGAGTGGCTGCACGTGCCGCACGGCGCCGACGAGGCTGATGTCTCGCGTCGCGACGACCTCGCCGATCGCGCCAAGCAGTACTTCGACATTCCCGAGACGTCCGAGGTCGAGCGGAACCGCTACGGCGAGCTGCGCAAGGCGCCCAAGATCGTGCGCCACATCTTCGACAATGTGGCTCCACGCTTTGCGGACCGCCCCGGCGGGTACACGCGGATCATCAAGCTCGGCAAGCGCCGCGTTGGTGATCAGGCCGAGTACTGCCTGCTGCAGTTCGTCGGCGCCGAGGATGGTCCCGAGATCGGCGGCAACCCGAGCACCCGTCGTCGCCGCGCGGATCGGCGGACCGCGTACGCCGAGGAGCTGGCGCGTCAGTGGCAGACGCCCGAGAACGAGGCAGCACCGGACGCCGGCCCACCTGATGTCGAAGCTGCCGAAGAATCGACGGCCGAGGCCCCCGAAGCAGCCGGCGAGTCAACGCCGGAGGCCGATGGCGACAACACCGAAACGAAGGACTGAAGTTCTTCAGCAGTGGTAATCGGGCGGTCGCTCATGATGGCGCATGAGCCGGTCGTGCTTTCGGTCGACCTGTCGGCCGATCTTCTCGGCCCCGTTCCGGAGCCCGTGTTCTGCGTCTTTCGGACACGCGGCCCACACGTCACAACCCGACAGCGATCGGCGTTGCGATCCGTGTGTGTGATTCACGCGCGATCCGGTCGGGCCGATCCATGAACTGGCGGCGCGGGAGTGCCCGCGTCTCGCCGGAGCAGTAGTCGACCTTGCCCTCGGGCCAGACGCCCGGGTGGCGCCAGCACACTCTTGAGAGGAGCGCCGGATGTCCTTTCCGCGACGCGATCGTTGCGCTATCACCGTTGCGAACCGAGGCACCTCGGTCGTCATCACCTCGCTCGTCAGCTCGCTCGCGGTTGCCACACTCGGTGGGTGCGCGGGCAGCCCGTTCGATCCCCAGACGCACACTCGTGAGAACCAGGCCGACCTCGCCTCGGTTCACATCGATCAGCGTGAGACGGTCGGCGAGTACTCGAAGTTCGACTACAACCGCACCGCCAACTCGGTGAACCTTCCCGAGCGTTGGCGGAGCGAGGCGCAGACGGCCCGCTCCTTCGAGGAGGCTCGCCGCGCTGCCGCCCAGACACAGTATGCCACCGCCGATGCGAACGAGAAGCAGGCCCTCGCGCACACCGATGCCGAGTTCCGCCGCGCTGTGAGCGACCTCGAGATCGGCCAAGCCGAGGCCCAGCAGCTTGAGCAGGTCTACCAGGCCCGCCTCGCCGAGCTCGAGATGCAAGCCCGGGCCCAGGACCGCGCGAACCGCGCCAACGCCACCCGCAACGACGCCGTGCTCGGCGCCCAGGAGAAGACCTGGGAGACCGAGTTCGAGCGGATGCGCGCCGAGGCCGATGCCGAATGGCGCCGCGCCCAGGCCGAGTTCGCCCGGATGCAGGCCGAGCGCGAGGCCGTGGCGAATCGCGGCAACGCCAACATCACCCAGATGCGCCGCGTCGCGGACCTGACCGACGAGCGGGCCGTGAGCAAGGTCGCGGCCCTCCGTACCGAGGCCCGCTCGGTGAGCCAGCAGACCACCGCCGAGGTCGAGTCCCTGAATGCCCTCATCGGCAACACGCAGGAGCAGTTCACCGCTCGCGTGTCCGAGCTCCGCCGCCGCGCGAACACCACCCGCGACGATGCCGCGGGCCGCGTGGCCGATCTGCGTGCCCGCGCCGCGGCCCACGAGTCGCAGGGCGTGACGCAGACTTTCAACCTCGACATCAAGTCGGCCCGTACCGCCCTCGAGCAGGCCGCGGCCGATTCGGATCAGCTCCGCCAGGACGCCGATGCGCTCATTCAGCGTGTGAACGCCGAGGCCAAGCGTCTGCGCGGCGAGGCTGCCAAGTTCCGCGCCAACATCGACACCGAGCGCGGGCAGTTGGTCGGTGAGCTCGATCGGTGGCACGCCCACGAGCAGGCCGGCATCGACTTCCGCAACGCCGAGGCCGAGCGCATCGAGGCCCAGGCTCGCGCCGCGTTCGTCGCGGCCGAGGCCGACGCCCGTGCCCGCGCCATCCGCGAGCAGGCCCAGCACCAGCGCGTGCTGAGCAAGGCCGAGCTCCGCCGCATCGAGGCCGATGCCCAGGCCGAGGCGGCCCGCATCTCGGGTGAGGTGTCCGAGCAGATCGCCGAGCAGCTCCGCCGCGGTCAGGTGTACATCCCAGGCAAGGAAGAGTCGGAGCAGCCGGGCGCGGAGTCCGGCCAGCCGCTGCCGGTGCTGATCACAGCGGGCCCGGTGGGAGAGCGGCTCGAGCCCGAGCGTGTGTTCCGCTTCAAGGCGGCCCTTGCTGAGGCTGAGCAGATCCGCGTCAACGAGCGGGCGGTCCAGGCCGAGCTCGACGCCGAGACCGACCGTCGCGGCACCAACATCACCGCGTGGTGGGACGAGCAGGTCGCGGCGCACCAGAGCCAGCTCGCGGCTGCCGACACCTTCGAGGCTCGCGGCTTCGCCGACTACGAGCAGCTCAACCTCACCGCCGAGGGCATTCTCGCCCAGGCCAAGGCGCAGCACGACCGGGCACTCGTCGAGGCCGATGCCGACCGCGACGACACCCTCGCCACCATCACCAGCCTCCGCGCCGAGGCCGATGCCATCGCCGCCAAGTCGCAGGCCGCGGTCACCCAGCTCACCGCAGCGGGCGATGCTGCCGAGCACAACGGCCGCGCCGAGGTCGCCAAGCTCACCGTGCAGCGGGACTCGGTCTCCAAGCGTGGCCAAGCCCGAAGCGAGCGGCTGCTCGCCGAGGCCGATGCCCTCGAGAAGAGCCAGCGGGCCGTCGTCGCGCAGATGCGCGAGGAGATCCAGACCGCGGATCGCGTGCTCGTCGCCGAGCTCGAGCGTCTTGACAAGGTCGGTGAGTCCTTCCACGACGTGGCCCGCGCGACCTACGACGAGTCGATCACCATCGCTGACACCTTCGCGGAAATCGCCGAGGTGAATGCCCAGGAGATCGCGGTCGCCAACGCCTCGAAGGCCGAGATGGGCGCCGCCGACGTCGAGTACCTCCAGCGTGTCGCCAAGGCGACCGAGCTGGCGGCTCAGGCGGCTGTCGAGCGTCTCGCGGCCGACGCCGAGCGCAACTTCGGTCGCGCCGAGGCGGACGACATGGTCGCCCGGGCCCGCATCTCGGCCGAGGCGAACATCGCCCGCGCCGCTGCGGCCGCGCAGGAGGTCATCGCCGATGCCAACGACGAGGCCACCCAGAGCCTCTTCCAGGCTCGTATCGTGCAGACCGGCTCGGAGCGCAACCGTGCGTACGCCGACGAGTACCTCGAGACCGTCCGCCGGTCGAAGCAGGTCGAGCAGTCGGTTGCTGCGTCCCGTGCCTACCGCGAGATCAGCGCGATGGCCGTCGAGCGGTTCAACCAGGCCAGCCGCGAGTTCCAGACCGCGGCCCGCGAGAACTGGGACGCTCGCCTCGCCTTCCCAACGCCCCAGCCGATGACCGCTGGCCCCACCTTCTTCTACGACTACACCAACCCCACCTTCACAGGCCAGTTCGACCAGTCGACGCCGGAGCCGGGCGACACCATCCAATTCGTCGACGTGCCCGTCACCGACTGACGCGAGAGACGGCTCCGACGGCCGGGCACGGACGCCTCGCCCGAAGACCGACCCGCATCTCGGCACCTCTCTCCATACGCCCCGCTCCGCGGGGCGTTTTCGTTGCGCGCGAACCGATTGTTGAGCGTGCTCGTATCGACATTCGCCCACATCACAAACGGAGCCCGCTCATGGCCAAGCTCAGCCGTCTCGTCGGCCTGCTCGTGGTGTCGTTCGCGATCGCCATCATCCTCACCATCCCGCTCGGCGCGCCGACGGTCTCATCGGGGAGCTTCGGTGATCGAAGCAGCGCCAAGGGGACGTATCGCCTCGAGCTGGTCTATGCGGAGCAGCGTGTCGATCGAGCGGACCCGTCGCGTGCGCCGTCGGGTGTCATCGCGACGACACTCGACACACACGCCGGTGTGCCACCGGTGACCCATGCCGACTGGAGCACGATTTCGGATGATCTGCGCGCCGCGGCGATCGCCGATGGGTTGATCGCCTACTTCCCCGCGATGCTGCTCGCCCGTGGCAACACCCATGTCACCGTGCGGCAGCTCGACGGGTTCGCCGGCATCGCGACCGATCCGTTGGAGCCCCACGCCTCATCTTCCGGCGCCGAGTACGGCATCGCTTCGGCACGCGGCGCGGGGTCGAGCCGCGTTGACCCCGTGTTGCCACCCGGCGAGCTCGTGCTCTCGGTCTTCGTCGCCGAGGCCAAGGACAAAGACTTCGCGCGCATCGAGATCCAGCTCGCACGCGGCACCCACGGCGGCGAACGCGAGGTCATGTACGAGACAGCGGCCGTGGTCGAGAGCGGCGGGGGGTATGTGATTGGTGAGCCGTTCACGCTGCTGCCCGGTCGCGGCGCCTCGTCGCGGCTGGTCGGCTTCCGCGTGACCAAGATGCCCGAGTCACACTGACTCTCGCCCGTATACTCGCTGTCCTCATGGCCAGCATGCTCGACATACTCAACGAACTCGAACAGTCCAGCCTCGCCGAGCTCGACGCCGTCGCCGACGCGGAATCGCTCGAGGCGTGGCGGATCGCCTACATCGGCTCCAAGGGTCGGCTGACCGCCGCCATGGCCGGCCTCAAGGATGTCCCGAAGCAAGACAAGCCGGCGGTCGGCAAGCGCTCGAACGAGGTCAAGAACACGCTGAAGTCCGCCTTCGAGGCCCGCAAGGCATCGCTCGACGGCGCCGGTCAAGCGTCCGCACCAGTCTTCGACCTCACCGAGCCCGGCCTCGATCCCGCGCTCGGACGCCGCCACATCCTCTCCCGCGTCCGCGAGCAGCTGTGCGAGACCTTCGGCCGCATGGGCTTCGCGGTCGCAGCCGGCCCCGAGCTGGAGGACGACGAGCACAACTTCGTCAAGCTCAACATCCCCGCGGACCATCCGGCCCGCGAGCCGATCGACAACTTCTACGTCGAGGAGCCCGACCACGGCCCGCGCCCGCGCATGCTGCGGAGCCAGACGTCCACCGTGCAGATCCGCACGATGGAGGACGCGGTCGCGAAGGGGTGGGGGCCTCCGATCAAGGTGATCGCGCCGGGCCGTGTGTACCGGCCGGATACGGTCGACGCGACGCACTCTTACATGTTCCATCAGCTCGAGGGGCTCTACGTCGACCGGAACGTGACGATGGTCGAGCTCAAGCAGACGCTGCTGCACTTCGCGCGCGAGTTCTTCGGCCCCGACGCCGAGGTACGGCTGCGGCCCAGCTTCTTCCCCTTCACCGAGCCGAGCGCCGAGTTCGACATGAAGATCGCGCTCAAGCCCGATCAGCCGCCGGACTGGATCGAGCTGGGCGGGTGCGGCATGGTCGACCCCGCGGTCTTCGAAGCGGTCGGCATCGACCCCGAAGAGTGGACCGGCTACGCCTTCGGCTTCGGCATCGAACGTGTGGCGATGGGGCGGTACAGCATCCCGGACATCCGGATGCTGTTTGATAATGATCTGCGGTTTTTGCAGCAGCTCTAAATCAACTTGCAGAATTGCATGCCACCTTGGTGCCGTGGTCTGAGCGGAGCGAAGGCCACGACTTATTCTATGAGCGAGCCGGTACTCGCGTGGCCCTTTGGATGCTCGCGCCGCCTTCCAGACTGCGACACCCGATGACGTAGAGTGCGCTCTCGCTGTTCTATTCGTTATTGGGCACGCTGCCGCAGTCACCCGCGAGGATCGCGAGCACCCGCTGCAGATCCTCCATGTCATAGATTCCGCCGAGACCGTGCGGCAGCGCCATGTCCGGCTCGCTCAACCACGCCGCTCGCACCGAGCGACGCATGGCTTGCGAGATTGAATGCTGGGTACCACTGCCAGCTTGCCAGCCAGTGCAACAGGTCCAGTGTGCCCCGGACTCCGCTGCGCACCGGCTCGCGCTCCATGCAACAACGCCGCCGAGGAAGCTCGGCGGCGCTGGCTGCGACTCGATCATGGAGCGCCGGCGGATGAGCTCCCGCTGGCTGTTCTGTGTTGCTCGTGGCGAGCAGTGGTTACCGCACGCGACGCCGGCGCGCCGCGAGCACCCCAGCACCGCCGAGGAGCGCTACCGCACCCGGCGCCGGCACCGCGGTGATGCTGAAGATCGGCACCCACCCGAGGTTCGGGCCCGAGGCGTCCGCCCAACTCCCGCCGTCGTTGGTGATCCGCGCAAACCCGGTGTCATCGATGCTCCACCCGTCCGCAGCGAACGACTCGTCGTCGGAATCGGTCAGACGCACACCGGTGGCCGAGGTATCGATGCCGCGGAAGCTGATCCAGTAGTCGGTGTTCGCCTCGAGATCGACGCCCGCGAAGGTGAAGTCGAAGATCGTGTTCGAGCTCGAGGGCGAGGTTCCGACGCCAGGCTCGGTGCTGGGGGCTGAGCTCGCGATGAGCGTGTCCGGCGTGATGCCGGCGCTGGTCCAGAGTTCGGCCACGTAGGTCGTGGTCGGCTCGGTCCCGGTCAGCCGCGCAGTGAGAAGGGCCGAGGCGCCGGTCACGGTGAGATCGCCGGTCCCGGTGGTGAACTTCGCAGCGAGGTTCACAAAGTCTCGGAGGGTGCTGCCGGAGATGACGGCGGTGAACCGCTCGTTCTCGTCGAGATTGCTCACGACGACATTGGCCGACGCGTCGCTCGCCACGAAAAGTGCGGACACACCGATAGACCCCAACAAAGTAAGAACGTTGTTACGCATGACGCATTCTTCCTTAGAGTATTCAGCTTGACCCCCAAGGCGCGGCGAACGCCCATACCCCCGCCGCCCATGTCAAGCATAGATCATATAATGCGCGCACAAAGATATCACGCAAGCAGGAATTTGAATTCTGGGTGCTTCTGCCCGTCTGTATCGATGCCGAACGCCGTACAAAGCGCAAGCAAAGTGCGTCGGAATCACCAAGAATGTGCCTTCAGGCCTACGGCGTGCGAGTGCCTCCCGAATCTGAGACCCCGCAGCGTCACACGACAATGGCCATTGCGGGTGCCTCGCTTCTAGAGATGTTCAGTCCCGGAGTGCTGTGGTGCAATGTTGTGCCACAATGCAAAGGAGACGTGCCGGCCTCAGTGACGGATGCGCCGCGAGCACGCGCGGCCCAGCTTCGTGTCACCCCATGTCACGACCCTGGAACAGCAGCACCGCCAGCGCGAGCATCCCCGCCACCTGCACCATGGTGTACCCCAGCAGCAGCGCGATGTACCGGACCGGGATCGCGTGCCCCTGGCTGATCGCATCGGTGAGCCAGAACGACTGCATGTTCGGGATGAGCGACCACGCGCCGAGCGCCACTGGGTTCACCTCGGTCGGCCTGGTGAACACGTAGTCGCCCTCGGGTTTGATCTCGGTGATCCGTGTATTGGGTCGGCGCGCATCGCCCTGGTTCAGGTTGCCCTCGTCGATCTGCCGCTGCTCGTCCTGGACGGGCAGTGCATCCTCCGGACGGTTGTCGGTGGGGGGACGATCGACATCGATACCGCCGGCATTGACGACGCCCAGCACCTGCGACTCGGCATCCCACGACGAGACCACGAGCGCCGGCGGGCCATCCCACCGGAACGTGTCGTCCGGGCTTGCTGGATCGCCGTCGAACGTTGCCGGCTGCGACGGCACCAGCATGCCGATCCCGTTGGGCGACGGCCCGTAGTACACGGGGTCACCCACACGGAAGTCTTCCTTCGGCTCACCGCCGAGCAGCAACTCGAGCGACTCCCCGGGCTCACGGAAGGTGAACCGCTCGCCCTCGCCGAGCCTCGGCTCCCCGCGAACTTCGAGGATCTGCGCCGCCGGCACGTTGATGAACGCACGGCTGCCCACGAAGTAGTTCGACAGCAGCCCGAGCACGAAGACCGAGGCGCACACCGTGATCGTCATCACCTGCTTGAGCCGGGTCGACATCGCGACTGCGAGTGCCGTGAGCACCAGCATCGCCAGGAACACGCTCAGACACGCGATCGTGATCTGCGGCTTGAAGTCGGTCGTGAACGCCTGCCACGCCCAGTCCTTCGACACCACATGCACGCCGAGCCACGCCACGAGCGACAACGGCAGCAGCGAGAACACCGCCGTCGAGGCGAAAATCATCCCATAAAAATAGTTGCACCACGTGCCCAGCCCGACCGAGAGCAGCGCCGCGGCGACACTGAAGACCACCACCGGACCATCCACTCTGTCACGCGCGGTCGACATCACACCGTGCCGGATCGACACCTGGAACCACACGAGCATGATGATCGTCGCGACCCCGATGGCCGCGGCCACGCCGAGGTACTTGCCCACGACGAACAGCGGCCGTGACACCGGCTTGCTCACCACGGTCAGGGCGGTCTTGTTCTCGATCTCCCGTGTCAGCACACTGGTCGCGAGAAACGCTGAAAGCAGCGTCGCGAGCCCAAGAACGGTCGCGAGCCCGACCTCCAGCAGAAACTTGTCGTCGCCAGACACCTCGGTCTGCTCGGTGTACCCCATCGAGTACGCCGAGATCGCCACGTTGAAGACCTGGAGGATGCCACTCGCAAGCACCAGCACCAGGAAGATCGGCTGGCGGATCGACTCCAGGAAGGTGTTTCGTGCGATGGCGAGCAGCTGGCCGAGCATGGGGCGGGTGATCTCCGGCGAATGATGCCGCAAGCCTACCCACCGATGCGGTGACGATCGACCGATCCACCACCGGCGAGTTCGTGCGTACTGGACAACGAGCCCGCGCCCCGCGACAATCCGTCGCCTCCCGTTGGGGCACGAGGGGTTCCGCCGCCATCATCCAAGTCCTGCAGGCTCTGCCCCGAGCCAGAGCGATTCGCGTCCGCGATCATGAGCACGAACACCGCCGATCATCTCGCCTACCAGCGCTCCACATCGGTTTCCGTGTGGGGACTCGTTCTCCAGTTCCTTGCGCTGGGTGTGGTCGCACTCGCCTACGGCATCACCGCTGGTGACACCGGCGCGATCTCGGGCGGCACGCTCATCATGCTCGGCCTGCCCATCTGGGGCAGCCTGGCGCTGCTGTTCAATCAGCACCGCCTCGAGCGGCTCGAGGCCCTCGAGCAGGAGTCCTACCGCCGGTCGTCGCTCGTCGAGGCGTCGGTCTTCGAGGAAGGTGCCCGCGGGCAGGCTGTTCAGCACGAGCGGCTCGCCTGGATGCACCGGTGGCTGCTGCCCACAATCAGCGTGCTGATGGCCGCTGGCTACCTGGGCGTCGGCATCTTCCGCTTGAGCGGCCACACCGGCGGCCTGTCGGAGCCCACCTTTGTTAGCCTCACGTTCGATGGGTGGGCGATCGGTGTGGGCGCCTGGCTCGCCTTCATCGGCTTCATCTTCGCCCGGTTCGTGTCCGGCATGGCCAAGCAGCCCATCTGGTCGCCGCTCAACGCCGGTGCCGCGGCAGCGGTCGTCGCCGCGATCGTGGGTGTGCTGCTCGCTGTCGCACACTTCATCGCCATCGCGCTCGGCTCCGACCTCGGTCTCCGGTACTTCCCCGTCGTCGTCGATGTCCTGATGATCCTGCTCGGTGTCGAGGTCATCCTCAACTTCATCCTCACCGCCTACCGCCCGCGTAAGCCCGGCGAGTATGTCCGCCCAGCGTTCGACTCCCGCGTCCTCGCCTTCGTTGCGGCACCCGACCGACTCGCCCAATCGATCTCCGAAGCGGTCAACTACCAGTTCGGCTTCAATGTCAGCTCGACCTGGTTCTACAAGCTCATCGCGCGGTCCTTCGTGCTGCTCGTGTTGCTCGGCCTGATCGTCGGGTGGTCGCTCACCAGTTTCACCATCGTCAAGCCCGACGAGCGGGCGCTGATCCTGCAGAACGGCCGGATCACCGGCGAGGGCGACACGCGGATCGCCGGGCCCGGCCTCAAGCTGCACTGGCCCTGGCCCATCTCCCAGGTGCTCACCTTCCCGGCTGACGGCCTCAACCAGATCCAGGCCGGCGATGATCCGAGCCGAGGTCCCGGCGATGCCATCCTCTGGACCGAGGAGCGCACCGACAACCCGGCGTTCTTCGTTGTTCGCGCCTCGGCGGAGGTGGAATCGGCCGGTGCCACCAGCGGCCCGGGCTCCACGCCGACGGACATCGCGCTCCTCATCGTCGAGGTACCGGTGCACTACCGCGTGCGTGATCTCGAGCGGTACCTGTTGCTCGCGCAAGATGCCCCGCCGGTCTTCGACGAGGAGGTCGGCGGCCGCGTGCCCGACCCCGAGCGTTTCCGCCGCGAGTTCCTGCGTTCCCTCGCCGAGCGCGAGGTGACCGAACTGCTCCGCGCCTACACCACGCGCGAGGTCCTGTCCTCGAAGCGCGCCGAGCTGATCGACGAGATCCGCGAGCGGATTCAGACCGCCTACGACAACGCCCACGATGGTCGCGGCACGGGTGTCGAGCTGACCTTCGCCGGCGTCGTGGGTGCCCAGCCCAACGCTGACGTCGCGGGCTCCTTTGAAGAGGTCATCAAAGCCGAGTCGCAGCGGCAGGCCGCGCTCGAGTCCGCCGAACGAGACGCCATCGGCACGCTCGCTCAGGTTGCCGGCGATGTCGGGACGGGCCGTGAGATCGTCGCCGAGATCCGCCGCCGCAACGAGATGGTCGAGGAGGGGGCCGGCCCGGATGCGATCGCCGAGCAAGAGTCACGTATCCGCGCATTGATCCGCTCCGCGGGCGGCAGGGCATCTGAGTTGCTCGCCGGCGCGGCGGCCGATCGGTGGGAGACGCATCTCACCGAGCGCACCCGCCTGATCCGCAACAACGCCCAGTCGGAACTCTTTGAAGCCGCACCGGCAGCATTCAAGATGAACCGCTATCTCACCGCGCTCCGAGCCGCGACCGGCCAGGCCCGCGTCTGGATCACCGCGTTCCCCACTCGTGTCCGCTACGTCGGCGAAGAAACCCAGGTCGACATCTCCGAGTTCGTCGACACATTCGAGCAGTAACTCGTCACTCAGAGCGGCCGCGAGCCGCCAGCGTTACCCGATCCCCGCACCCACACCTGCACGCATCATGAAGAACCCACTCCTCTTTGTCATCGCCGCGATCTTGGTGGTCGGCTTCGCGCTCTACATGACCACCTACACCGTTCGTTTCACCGACTCGGCGATTGTCGCCACGTTCGGCAACGTGAACGAGTCGTCCGGCGTGATCAACGCCGAGGGCGGCCAGGAGGGACTCAAGTTCCGCCTGCCGACGCCCATCCAAACTGTCACGGTCTACGACAAGCGGCCGCGGTTCTTCCAGACCGAGCTCGAGACCTACCAGACCGCCGATGAAGGTCAGGTGGTCGCGCAGGCCTTCATCGCCTGGCGTGTGTCCGACCCGCTCCGCTTCTACCGCCAGTTCAACCAGGGCGGCTCCGACGCCCGCCTTCACTACTCGCGCGCCGAAGATGCCATCCGGCCGGTCCTCCGCAGTGCCATGTCTCAGGTCAGCCGCTACGCCCTGAACGAGCTCTTCTCCCCCGGCGCCGGCGCCTCCAGGCTGCCCGAACTCGAAGCCGACATCCTGAGCGCCCTGAGCGAGCCGGGGTCCAACGACGATGCCGGCACCGAGCGACTCACCGACTACGGCATCGAGATCGCCCAGCTTGGTATCAACCGCTTGGTCCCGCCTCAGGACACCACGCAGCAGATCTTCGAGGCGATGAAGGAAGAGCGCAACCGCATCGCCGAAGAGACCAACGCGAGCGGTCAGGCCCTCGCCGATGCCATCCGGTCTGAGGCGGAAGAGGATGCCAAGACCATCAGGACCTTCACCGAGCTCGCGGCCGAAGAACTCCGGACCCTCGGCGTCCGCGAGGCCACGCCCTACGTCGCCCAGCTCAACGAAAACCCAGAGCTCGCTCAGTTCCTCGAGATCGTCGATTTCGTGAGCGAGAGCTTCGGCAAGACACTCACCCTCATCCTCCCAGCCGACGAGGGGGCGCTCTACCCGTTCAGCACCGAGGGCATGCGCGGCTTCATCGACACCCTGAGCGACTCGGGCACCGGGGCGCAGGCGGGTGATGGCGCCCTTGCCCGCGGCGCCGGCCACACCACCAGCACCACCGACAAGTCGACGGAGGCCACCCAGTGAGTCCGACCGATCCCGACAGCTTCGGCTTCGAGGAGATGCCGGTCGAGGAGACCCGCCGCGCTGCCTCCCTCGTCCTCCGCGAGCAGGATGCACGTCAGCAGCGTGCCGCCTCGATGGCCGTCGCCAATCAGTCGCTCCAGGATGCTCTTGGCATCACCTATCGGCTCATCCAGGTCGTCATGGTGCTGCTCATCGTGCTCTTTGCACTCTCGGGATTGCGTCAGGTCGCCGAGAACGAGCGCGGTGTGATGGTCCGCTTCGGCACGATCGTGAATCCCAATGTGGAGCCGGGCTTCACCCTCGTGTTCCCACCCCCGCCGATGGGCGAGATCCTCAAGGTGCCCACGGGCGCCGAATCGCTCGTCCTCGACGACTCGTTCTTCTTTCAGCGGACACCGGAGCAGAAGCTCCTGCCCGTGTCCGACCTCCCCACCGGGTCAAGCTCGCTCCGCCCCACGCTCGACGGCTCGCTCATCACCGCCGATGGCAACCTTGTCCACGCCGAGTTCGCGGTGCGCTACCGCCGGGACGACATCGCCGCCTTCGTCTCGACCATGCACGAGGACACTGTCGACGACTTCGTCCGCACCGCGGTCGAGGCGTCGGCGATCCGCGTCGCGGCCGAGACCCCCGTCGACGACTTCATCCGTCGCGGCGTGGCCGACGAAGCCGGTGCGTCCGGTGCTGGAATCGATCCGATCGCCAGTCGCGTCCGCCTGCTCGCGCAGGAACGGCTCGACGCGATGAACTCGGGGATCCGCCTTGACAGCGTCGTTCTCGCTGTCGTCGTGCCTCCCCGGCAAACCCGCCGCGAGTTCGAGCAGGTCACCCGAGTCGTCGCGGAGGCCGCGAGAAAGCGTCAGGAGGCCGAGTCCTTCCGCGCGACCCGCCTGAACGAGGTCGCGGGCCCCGCCGCCCGACCGCTGCTCGATCTCGTCAACGACTACGGCGATGCCCTCGCTGCGGGCGGGCCCAGCTCGGGCGAGCCCATCCTCGACGAGATCTTCTCGCTCCTCTCCGGCGAGGTGCCCGCTACCGGCGTGGTCGAACTCGGTGGCCGAACCTACGAGGGGGTGGCGATCGCTGGCGAGATCGCCCAGACCATGAGCGAGGCCCGCAACGCGCGAAGCGTGCTCGTCTCCGACTCCCAGCGCAAGGCCGAAGCCTTCCGCGCGATGCTGGACCAGGTCCGTGCCAATCCGAGGCTCGTCATCACCCGGGTGTGGGCCGACGCCCTCGACTCCATGCTCGATGTCGGCAACGCCCAGGTCTTCCGCTTCCCGCGCGACACCTCCGAGGTCGAGATCACCATCAACGCCGACCCCGACATCGCACGCGGGATGCAAGCCGAGCGGCAGCGTAGGCTTCTCGAGGCCAATTCCCGCTCCCAGGGACTCCGGAACTGACCGCCGCATGTCTGCCGACATCAACGAGCCCACAGCCTTCAGCGCCGACCCGCACGACCGCATCGTCGTCGCGCAGCAACTGACCAAGATCTTCAAAGACTTCTGGCTCCGCGACCTCGCGCGGGCCGTCGACGCCATCGATTTCGAGATCTACCGTGGCGAGATCTTCGGCCTGCTCGGCCCGAACGGCTCCGGCAAGTCAACCACTATCAAGATGATCCTCGGGCTCCTCCGCCCGAGCAAAGGGCGCCTCGCGGTCTTTCGTCGCCCGCCGTCCGATGTGTCCGTTAAGAAGCGCATCGGCTACCTCCCCGAGGAGTCGTACCTCTACCCCTTCCTCAACGCGCGCGAGACCCTCGAGTACTACGGCAAGCTCTTCGAGCTCGACTACAAAACACGCACCCGCCGCGCCGACGAGCTGCTCGACATGGTCGGCCTCGCTGCGGTGCAGCACCGCCAGATCGTCGAGTACTCCAAGGGCATGCAGCGGCGCATCGGTATCGCCCAGGCTCTCATCAACGACCCCGAGTTCCTCATCCTCGACGAGCCCACGACCGGCCTCGACCCCATCGGCACCCGTCAGGTCAAAGACCTCATCACCGAACTCGGCCGTCGCAATAAGACGGTGCTGCTCTCTTCCCACCTCCTCGCCGATGTCGAGGACGTCGTCGACCGCATGGTGATCCTCTACGGTGGCAAGGTCCGCGCCGAGGGCACGTGCGACGAACTCCTCGCCTCCAAGACACGAAGCTCCCTCGCGATCGATGGGCTCGACGAGGATACGCTCGCCGAGGTCCGGGCCGTCATCGAGCGGCGCGGCGGCGCCATCGCCGGCGTCGATCGCCCCCGCCAGAAACTGGAAGACCTCTTCGTCGGCATCGTGCAGCAGGCCAAGGAAGAACGCCTGGCCACAAGCGGCGCCACCAACGAGGGCGACACCGCGGCCTTCCTGAAGGGCGACGAGGCCGCCAAGCAGGGCGATGAGCTGCTCGAGAGCCTCTCCCAGCCGGAAGAACACGCAGACGTCGAGGCACCCGCACCCGCGACGCCGGCCGCGCCGCCCGAGGCCGCGCCCGATGTCGTCGAGTCGCTCCTCGATGCCAACACCGAGCGCCAAGCCCCCATCGACGCCGGCCAGCCTGGCGGTACACCGGACGAGCCGGGCGATGTCGACGAGGTCATCGGCTCGCTCCTCGGCGGCGACGACGAGCAAGCTACGCGCGAGGGTGAGCGCTGATGTGGCGGGCCCTCTCCTGGCTCAACCGCCTTCAGAAGACCGCGAACTTCAAGTGGGGCGTCACCGCCTTCACACTCTCCGCCGCGGTCTTCGGCTATCTGTGGCTCCTCAATCAGTGGACCCACCACACCGATGAGCAGCACCTCATCGAGTTTCACAGCTACGCCGACGGTCGTGAGTTGGAGAACTTCGGCCTCTTGACCGATCTGCTCCACACGCCCGATCTGCAGACCGAGGCCGGGGTCGTCGTCGCGGTTGTCGCCGCGGCGATGATCGTCCTCGGGTGGCTCGGCGTGGGTGCGACGGTGGTCGGGCTGCTCCTCTTCGGCGGGCTGGTCGCCTTCCCGCTCACTTTCTTCCCGCAGACCACCGGCCTCGGCGAGCTGCTCGTCGGGGTCATCCCGCTCGCCTTCCTCTTCACCACACTGCTCGAACTGGCACGCATCGCCCTCTCCCCGGCCACGCCCACCCTCGCCATCGCCCGCAACGTGCTCAACGAAGCCGTGCGCATGAAGATCGCGCTCATCTTCATCGTGGCGATCATGTTCCTCCTCGCCTTCGTCCCGACCTTCATCAACGAGGCTCAGCCGCTCCGCTATCGCGTGCAGCAGTGGCTGCAGTGGGGCACCGGCCTCACCGGCGCCCTCGCGGCGATGCTCACCATCTTCTTCGGGTGCGCCACCGTCGCCTTCGAGCAGCGCGACCGCATCATCTGGCAGACCGTCACCAAGCCCGTCTCCTCGATCCAGTACGTGCTCGGCAAGTGGCTCGGCATCATGACCGTCAATGCCGTCATCCTCGCGGTGATGGCCGGTGGTGTGTTCATGTTCACCGAGTACCTCCGCCTGCAGCCGGCCGACGGTGAGATCGCCCACCACCGCATCGCCACCGGCCAGAGTTCCAAGGACGACCCGAACCTCATGACGGTCGACCGCCGACTCCTCGAGCAGCAGGTGCTCGTCGCCCGCGAGGGCCTCAAGCCCGAGAGCATCGACATGGAGCGGGAGGACATCCAGGCCGAGATCACGCGCCTCGTCAACCGCACGCTCGAAGACATCCAGGTCAGGCAACCGGACCGCGAGATCACCCCGCAGCTCCGCGCCGAAACGCGCCAGGACATCACAGAGCAGATCGACCAGGCCGCCCGCTCGGTTCAGCCGGGTGGCTTCCCGCTCATCCTGCTCTTCACCGAACTCGACGATGTGCCCGAAGACGGGGGCGAACTCACGCTCCGCTACAAGTTTGACGCCGGCTCGAACGACCCCTCCGTCGTTTACCGCTTCATGTTCGTGATCAACCAAGCCAGCTCGATCGAGCAGGAGGTCGTGCTCGGCACCACCCAGACGCTCTCGATTCGCCCCGAGGCGATCATCCGCGAGGGGGAGAACGCCGGCAGATTGCTAGTCGAGGTCTACGCCGACGCCGGCAACCGATTCACGGCCACCGTCCCGCCCGACGACGGTGTCGAACTGCTCGTCACCCGCGGCAGCTACCCGCTGAACTTCACGCGCATCATGGTTGTGATGTTCATCAAGCTCGGCTTCATCGCCGCGGTCGCGGTCATGGCCTCGACCATCGTGAGCTTCCCGGTCGCCTGCATGGTCACGCTGATCATCTGGACCGCTGCTGAACTCTCTGGTTTCCTCTACGTGAGCCTTGAGTGGTTCCAGACGCGCACGCACGACGGCAACACGATGTGGCTCAACCTCATCACCCGCGAACTGGCCCGCCCGATCGCCTGGTCGCTCAGGACCTACTCCGAACTCCGCCCGAACGCCAAGCTCGTCGAGGGCCGGTACGTCGGGTGGGGCGAGCTGGCGGCGTCGCTGCTGATCATCGGCGCGTGGTCGATCGGAGCGCTGCTCATCGGTATCGGCGTGTTCCGCAAGCGCGAGCTGGCGCTCTACTCGGGCAAGTGACCGCACCGCACCGCCGCACCTAGCATTGCCCTCTCGGTCGGAGGCTCCACCATGTTCAAGTCCAGCACGCTGATCCAGTTCGTCTGCATCGGCATCATCGGCGTCGCGGTCGCCGGCTCGGCCGCGTTCTCCAGCGCCCTCGCTGCCGAAGCGGGCCGCGCCCAGCTCTCCTACACCGACACCGCGGAAGAGGGCGACCCGCCCGAGGTCGCTGTCGCCATCGCCTTCGGCGCCTTCCGCGGTCTCTTCGTCAACTACCTCTGGCTCCGCGCTAACTCCCTCAAAGAAGACGGCAAGTACTACGAGGCCATGGAGCTCAGCTCCCTCATCACCCGTCTCCAGCCACGCTTCCCGCGCGTCTGGGCCTTCCACGCCTGGAACATGGCCTACAACATCTCCGTCGCCACCAAAACCCGCGAGGAACGGTGGCAGTGGGTCAAGGCCGGCATCGATCTGCTCCAGCAGCAGGGCATCCCCGCCAACCCCAACGACATCCTCCTTCACAAAGAACTCTCGTGGATCTACTTCCACAAGATCGGCGGCTTCGCAGACGACGCCAATCGCTACTACAAGAAGAAGCTCGCCGAAGAGTGGACCTTCGTCCTCGGTGAGCCGCCGAGCGTCCCCGAGAACTACGACGAGGCCACACGCATCATGGCCGAGTGGTTCGAGCCCGTCGCCACCGCCCCCGCGACCGTCGAAGGCCTCATCCAGCGCGACCTCGACGACCTGAAGGCCGAGCTCCGCTCCGATCAGCTCGAGGGGATCACGAGCGAGGTCGAGGCCCTCATCGGCCTCATCCGCGAGGAGGTCGGTCTGCCGCTCGACCTGTCGCTCCTCCGCGTCATCGCCTACATCGACGCCACCGCCGGCCTGCCGCCCGACTTCGAACTCCCCGAGCGCCTCGGCGACACCCGCATGAACGACCGCCTCCGCGAGTTCCGCCTCGACTCGTCGTGGGAGCGCGCGTGGGATCGACTGCTCCCCTTCATCCGCCGCCAGGTCCTGGTCGAGCGCTACCGCATGGAGCCGGGCCGCATGCTGCGGTACACCCGCGAGATCGGCCCGCTCGACTGGCGGCACTGCGGCGCTCACGCGATCTACTGGTCGCGCCGCGGTGTCGAGGTTGGACTCACCCGGCAGTCGCTCACCAACTTCAACACCGTCAACACCGACCGCAACACCATCCACTCCGTGCAGCAGCTCTTCCGCGACGGCACCATCTTCTACGACCTGCTCTACGACGAGCACTACGCCACCATGAGCCTCAACTGGGCCCACGTCTATTCAGACATCGTCGACGAGCTCATCGAGCGCAACAACACGACCCAGGGCACCAGGGACCGCGCGTACAACCTCTTCTCCGCCGGCCACGAGAACTTCTTGAAGGATGTGGTCCGCGTCTACTATCGCCTCGGCGACCGAGTGCAAGCCCAGTACTACTACGACAAGCTGGTGCAGTGGGAGGGGCTCAACCTCAACAACCCGATGAAGCTTCGTCCCGGCGGAGAGTACACCCTCCCGCTCGATGAGTTCGTGAGGAAACAGCTCAGGGATCGTCTCCAGACACCGCACGTCGTCTCCTCGGAGATCAACGCCGCGCTCGAGTACGCCTTCCTGCGAGGCGTGCTCGGCAACGATCCCGAGGTCTTCGCATCGCAGATCTCGTGGGCCCATCAGATTCACAGAGCCTTCTGGGAGTACCAGGACAACCAGCAGTTCGTGAACCCCGAGGCACGCCGCATGGAGCTCCCGCCTCGCCTCTTCTCCGAGGCGATCGCGATCGGCTTCCTCCGGCTCGTCGTCTCCGGACTCGAGCCCCTGCAGTCGGCACGCGTCTACGCCGCCCTCCCCGATCTCCAACTGCAGCAGATCGTCTACGACCGTCTCGTCGGCCACTGGCTCCGCCGCGGCTACCCACCGCAGAACATCCAGATGCTCTTCCCCGAGCCGCCCAACATGGAGCAGCATCGGGCCATGATGCAGGCCCGCGAACAGATCGAACGAGGCCGCCGCCAAGACGCCAGCGAAGTCATCCAGCAGCAGTAACCGCCCGCGCCTCGTCCGAGCCACCACCGAGAACCCGGCGTGTCATCGCGGGGCGCCGAACCCGGGTGCCCGGCGACTCGCGCACCGAAAACCTGGTGGAACGCGGCGCCCTCCAGCACCCCGACAACGCGTGGATCCCGTCGCGGTGCGCCAAGCTCGTTCCGGGTTCTCGCTCCGCGAGTCCCCGGGCACCCAGCCTGGACGAGCGCCCCCGAGCACCCAGCCGGGGCGGGCGCCGCCCGTACACTCACGCCATGTCCGCTGCACCCACCATGCCAGTGCTGTCCGCTGCCCAGATCCGCGCGCAGTTCATCGACTTCTTCGTTGCCCAGCGCGCACACACCCCTGTCCCCAGCTCGCCCGTCGTCCCGCATCACGACCCCACGCTGCTCTTTGCCAACGCGGGTATGAACCAGTTCAAGCCGCTCTTCCTCGGTCAGGTGGAGCCCGGCTCGCCGCTCGCCGGCCTGGCCAGAGCGGCCAACACGCAGAAGTGCATCCGAGCCGGCGGCAAGCACAACGACCTCGACGATGTCGGCAAGGACACCTACCACCACACTTTCTTCGAGATGCTCGGCAACTGGTCCTTCGGCGACTACTTCAAAGCCGAAGCGATCGACTGGGCCTGGGAGCTGCTCACGCAGGTCTGGGGCATCGACCCCGAGCGGCTCCACGCGACCTACTTCGAGGGCGACCCCTCTGAAGGGCTCCAGCCCGACCACGAGGCCCGCGAGCTCTGGCGTCGCCACCTCCCCGCCGAGCGCATCCACCCCGGCAACAAGAAAGACAACTTCTGGGAGATGGGCGACACCGGTCCCTGCGGCCCGTGCTCGGAGATCCACTTCGACCGCAGCCCCGCCAAGGACGGTGGGCATCTCGTCAATGCGGATGCTCAAGACACCGTCGTCGAGATCTGGAACCTCGTCTTCATCCAGTTCAACCGCGAGCCCCCGGGCCTGCTCGACCTGCCCGCCAAGCACGTCGACACCGGCATGGGCTTCGAGCGCATCGTGCGTGTGCTGCAGGGCAAAGACTCCAACTACGACACCGATGTGTTCTCCCCGCTCTTCGCAGCGATCCAGACCATCACCGGCGCCCGCGCCTACACCCCCGGTGCGCACGAAGAGGCACTGAAGGACCCGATCAACGTGGCCTACCGCGTGTGCGCCGACCACGTCCGCTCGCTCACCTTCGCGATCGCCGACGGCGCCGAACCCTCCAACGAGGGCCGCGGCTACGTGCTCCGCTCGATCCTCAGGCGCGCTGCCCGCTTCGGCAAGCAGACGCTCGGCATGGATACGCCCTGGCTGAGCGATGTGGTGCCGACCCTGGTCGAGCACATGGGCGAGACCTTCCCCGAGCTCGCCAAGGCCGAGCCGCACATCCGCGCGGTGATCAACGACGAGGAGCAGAGCTTCGGCCGCACGATCGAGCAGGGCATCAAGCTCTTCGAACAGGCCGCCTCCGAATCCCGAACTCCGAATCTCGAATCTCGAATCCCCGCCACCGCCGCCTTCCAACTCCACGACACCTACGGCTTCCCGATCGACCTCACCCGTCAGATGGCCGAGGAGCGCGGCCTCACTGTGGATGAAGACGGTTTCCAGAAGCTGATGGACGAGGCTCGCGAACGCTCCCGCGCCGGCGGCACCGCCGACGAGCTCGCACCACTCCTCCTGCCCACCTCCGCGGTCGACACCCTCGAGAAGCTCAGCGTCAAGCCGACCGACGACGCCGCCAAGTTCGGCCCCAAGCTCGCTCGCGCCACCATCCGTGCCATCTGGAACGGCGAGGACTTCGACCAGAACACGAGGCTCAAGGACACCAAGACCACCGCCGGCCGCGTCGCCCTCATCCTCGACAAGACCAACTGCTACGCCGAGATGGGCGGGCAGCTCGCCGACCACGCGATCCTCCGCACCGACCAGGGCGACGAGTTTCACATCGAGCAGGTCAAGGGCGTCGGCGGGTACATCTGCCACATCGGCCGCGTCACCAAGGGCGAGCTGAGCGTCGGCGAGCCGGGCGAGCTCCGCCGCGACGAGCAGCGCCGCTCCGCGATCGCAGCGAACCACACCGCCACGCACCTGCTCAACCTCGCCCTGCGCGCGCACCTCGGCGGCGATACCGACCAGAAGGGCTCCCTCGTCGCCCCCGACCGCCTGCGGTTCGACTTCAACGCGCCGAAGCCTCTCACGCCCGAGCAAGCCGTCGGCGTCGAGGCCGATGTCCGCGCCCAGATCGACGCCGACCACGCCGTCGACGCCAAGCCCGCGCCGCTCGAGACAGCGCGCACCGTCGCCGGCCTCCGCGCCGTCTTCGGCGAGACCTACCCCGACCCCGTCCGCGTCGTCGCCATCGGCCCAACCGTCGACGAGCTGCTCGCGAACCCCGCCGACGAGAACTGGCGCCGATTCTCCGTCGAGTTCTGCGGCGGCACCCACCTCGCGCGGACGGGCGAGGCCAAGGCCTTCGCCCTCACCGCCGAGGAGTCGGTCAGCAAGGGCATCCGCCGACTCACCGCCCTGACCGGTGAGCCCGCCGAGCGCGCCATCGCCGAGGGCGAGCGCCTCACGGCAGCCGTGGGGGCCTTGACGGGCGCCGACGAGTCAACACTCCCGACACTCGTCCCTCACCTCACCGCCGAGGTCGACGCCGCGGAGATCCCACTCTCCACCAAGCACACCCTCCGTGCGCACCTCGCCGAGCACCAGAAGCGCGCCAAGGCCGCCTCCAAGCAAGCCGCCCAGGCCGGCGCCAAGCACGCTGCCGAGGAAGCCAAGCACCTCGGTGCCGAGGCGACCGGTGATGTCGTCATCGGTGTCATCCACGCCGGCGCCGACCGCGGCGCCCTCCTCGCCGCCGCCGATACGATCAAGGCCAATGCGCCGGACCGAGGCATCCTGCTGATCTCTCCTGATGAAGACGCCGGCAAGCTCACCATTGTCGCCAAGGTCCCCGAGCCGCTCATCGCCCGCGGCCTCAAAGCCGGCGACTGGGTCCGCGCGACCGCTGCCGCCTGCAGCGGCAAGGGCGGCGGCAAGCCCGACTCCGCCCAAGGCGGCGGCACCGATCTCACCAAACTCGAGGAGGCGCTCGCCGCGGCACGAACCCATTCCACCGAGACACTCGGATGATCCCCGCAAGTCGCACGCTCGCTGCGGTCATCCTCTCGGTCGTGGGGATCGGTGCGTTCGCGATCATCGCGCTGCCCGCCACGACCGTCTCCGCGCACCAGGCACCCGCGCTCCAAAGCTATTCCTCGCGCCACTATCAGATCGAGACCGATCTGCCACGCGAGCGGGCCAGCCGGTTCGCCGACCACATGGACAGAGTCTTCGACGAGTTCGAGCGGCTCTTCGATGACTTCGAACTCAAACACCCCACGCGTCCGCGGCTCTACCTGCTCTCCACCGAAGACGCCTACCTCCGCACCCTCGCCACCAAGGGCATCAACGGCCGCGGCTCCGGCGGCATGTACTTCCGCCGAGCGAACGAGTCCGGTGTCGTCACCTGGATCGAGGGCAGGCCGGCCGACCGGGTCCACCACGTGCTTCAGCACGAGGCGTTCCACCAGTTCGCGTATCACTACCTCGGGGGCGGCCTGCCCGCGTGGGCGAACGAAGGCATCGCTGAGTACTTCGGCAACGCCCTGCTCGTCGGCGGCGAGTTCCAGACCAACGTCTTCTCGGCCAGCAACCTCGCCACCATCCGAGGCGCCATCCAGACGAACCAGTCCCTACCCTTCGAAGACCTCTTCTACGCCGAGCGCGAGGAGTGGAACCGCGTCGTCACGTCGCGCGACCCGCGCGCCGGCCTGGCCTACCTGCAGTCGTGGAGCATGGTGCATTTCCTGGTCAACGCCGAGGGTGGCACCTATCAAGACGCCTTCATGACATTCGTCCGCGCCGCCGGCAACGGCATGGCACCAAAGCAAGCCGCGGCCAAGGCCTTCGGCTCCGACGACCTCCTGCCCTTCGAACGCGCGTGGCGCGAGTACGTCCTCAACGAGCAGCAGCCCGACCCCACCAGCACCAACATGGAGCGGCTCCGCTTCCTCGCGAGCGGCCTCGAGGAACTCCACGGTCTCGGCATTCATCCCATGTCGATCTACGAACTCCAGGCCCAGCTCATCGAGATCCGCTTCGCCTGGACACGCGCGAACCTGCACACCGTCACGCTCCCGCCACTCCGCGCCGACGACCAGATGCTCTACACCCCCGCCGAGGCGCAGATCACCCGCGGCCGGCGATCGCAACCCGCACCGCGCTTCGAGATCATCCCTGCGCCGCGCACCAAGGGGTCCCCGCCACCCGCACTCCGCCTCGTCGGCACCCCGGTCCCCATGACCGGCACATGGACCGCCACCGGCGATGGCACATGGATGTTCGAGATCGAGATCGACTAGGACAGAGCGCTTCGAGTCGCACCGCTCAACCACGGGCACGACCGACAACTCGCGGCGTTGGGTGTCACCACCGGCCGAGCACACCGACCGTCTCGGTACATTCGGGCGATGACACCGAAGCAGAAAAGCGAGCATCGCGAGTTCACGGACGCCGACTTCGAGGCGCTCACCGGGATGCACAAGTTCTACTTCGAGTTCCTCGTCAAGATCGGAACCTTCGCGGCCACTGGCCAAGCCGCCATCGTCGCACTCGGAGGTGGCCGTTTGAGCGACGAGTTCCAAATCCGTTTCGTAGCGCTCGGCGTCGCATTTCTGGCGACTGTGGCGAGCTTTGTCTTTTTCGCCTCGTGGATCAGGCTTCGAGAGCTGAATGGATGGGTGAAGTCCGCCCGCGAACAACTTCGTGTGCCGTGGTACCCACACACAGGGACACTGCCATGGATGGCCGTTTTCTTTGGAATGCTCAACGTCGCGTCTTGTGTCGCCGCGATCGTGGTGTTCTTCAATCCGGCCGATTTCGCAGTGAAGTAACGACGCCCGCACACAACGACACCCGGCATCGGGCGGTCGAAGGCGGTTGAGCGGGCTCGGAGGTGCGCTCGCGGCGGTGCCATGCCGCCGAACGGTGTCAGTTCATCGACGGGTCGAGCTGCGTGCCGAACGCCTCGTCGAAGTCGTACACGCTGTGGAAATCCTCAAGCGTGTCACGCTCGGACATCCGCAGCAGCCCCGCCTGCACCATCGCACGAACCATCGAGCCGAAGTCATCGGTCGACGAGATGTGCCAGGTCTCGAGCACCGTCCGGGCCAGCGGACCGAACTGCTCGATGGCCACATCCCGCACGCCAAGGCACAGCTCCTGGCCCGACACATGCCGGTCGCCCATCAGCCGCTCGTGGTCCTCATCGAAGACTCGCTGCACCGCGTGCCGCAGCCCCTCGTGAACAAGGGAGTAGGCAGACGGGGGGTACGGCAGCGACTGCGTCTTGAGGAGCGGCCAGATGTGGGCGACTTCGTCGGTCACGGGTGCACTCGCAGGAGAGAATTCAGCCGGTTCAGAAGGCCTCCTAGTCTACGCTTGATCGGTCCGTCGGACGGCCCGGGCCTCTTTGTTGTTCTTGGATCGGCTGATGAATCGACTTGGCATCAGCATGAATCGAAGTGGTGTGTGAGCCCACTCTCCCGCCCGATCAACCCCCACCCGCGGGGAGCAGAACACCTGCTCGACCTCGGGAGAGTGCGGATGGTGGACGACAAGATGGGGGAGGCGGGTCGTATCGGTTCCGTCGAGCTCGCCATCGATCCCCAGCGCCTGGCACAACTTGGCGGGCCCCGAGCACAGGTCCGCGGGGTCGGTTCGGCCGCGAGCCCGGCGCATCGCGTCGAGACCGTCGAGCGGCTCCGCAGCCCGCACCAGCACCGCCTGCCCGGAGCCGGCCGGGCCCGCCACCAGGTTCATGCACCAGTGCATGCCGTACGTGAAGTACACGTAAAGAGTCCCGGGCCGGCCCCACATCGATTCGACGCGCGGCGTGCGCCGACCACCGTACGTGTGTGAAGCGCGGTCGATCGGCCCCAGATACGCCTCGGTCTCCACGACTCTGACGATGTACCGCGTGCCGTCGTCACGCGTGCGCACAACGATGGCACCCAGCAGCGCGATCGCGAGTTCATCCGCACCACGGTCGAAATCGACGCGTCGCCACCGTCGCCCCGTCTTCATCATGACGCCCCGGCGCCGACGATCCACTCCGGGAGTGTCGCCGCCTGCAGCACCGCGGCGCGCGCATCGATCGATGCACCGTCTGCATCGACCTCGATGGCCAGCACGCCCGCGATCGGGCCCGGCGCGAGCGTGAACCGCGCGGGATCGAGACCCAGTGCAACGGCGCCGGCGGTTGTCGCCATCCGCAGCACCAACTCCGCGGACACCCCATCGCGTGCGAAGAGAAACCGCATCTCGTCGAGCGTGGTCAGCCGGTCCGCCTGCTCGGGCGGATGGTTCAAGACCGAGTCGGTGCCGAGACACACACTAATCCCAGCGTCGAGCATCTCTCGGTACCGGTGCGGGCCGAAGTGCTCGTGGTTGCGGAAGTATGTCGAGCTGCGCGGACAATAGACAACGCGCGTCCCGGTCCGCGCCAGGTGCGCGATCTCATCGTCGGTCACGCTATTGACGTGCGCGACGAGGATGGGTGCCGTCTCCAGCGCCTCCGCGACATGCGCGATCGGCCGCTCGCCGCGCCCGAGGTGAGCCGCCAGCGCATCGTCCCACCCGCCGAGCGCGTGCAGCAGATCGCGCACCGGGCCGGTCGCGCTTGCGATGAACTCGAGTTCCTCCGGACACTCGGAAAGGTGCGTACACGCCGGGAGCCCCGGATCGCGCTGGAGCTGGGCCGCAGCGGCCTGCAACGACGGGCCCGCCGAGTACGGCGCATGCGGCGACGACCCGAGCGTGACCCCTCGATCCACCACCGGAGGAACCTCGGTGCCCCGATCCGCGAGCCACGTCAGCCGGTCGATCCCCTGTTGCTCCTCGGGCCCGAGGCCGAACACCTCGTGGTACGAGACGCCCTCGAGCGGGCTCTCGCGGAGGGCCACCGTCGGCTCGAGCCGGCAGACACCCGCAATATCACCGACCGCAGCGACCCCGCCGCGGATCGATCGCGCGATCCCATCACGAACGGAGGCCGTGATGGCCTCGGCATCGCTCACCCGGCCGCGGATCACGTGCATCGCCCACGAGGTGAACGTCTCGGTCGGGCCAAAGGGAATCGGGCCGAGATGCGTCAGGTCCAGATGGGTGTGGGCGTTGACGAGGGCCGGGATCAGGACCGCTCCGGGGCGGTGGATCACCTCCGCGCCGTCGGCTGCGGGATGACGGGCGACCACTCCGGGCTCGCCTGCAGCGAGGATCGCGGGCTCGGGCCCCGACCGGTCGATCAGGAGCGATCCCGGCGCATTGGTGCGGCCCTCGGCATCGGCGAGGCCACCGGCGTGGATCAGGAGATGGGGCGGCGTGGTACGCTGGGGCATGCGCGGGAGCGTAGTCGGTCGGCGACGCCGCACGGATGCGGGGGGCGCAGGCTCGACACACCAAGGAGCCACGATGGGCGACCTCAGGCAGAGCAAACAAACGGTGAGCGGGCGTGTCGTCCGCCGGGCCATGGCGGCACTCGCTGCGGTCACACTCGGTGTGATCGGCACGGGGTGCGTGTCTCAGCAGCAGTACGACGATGCGGTCGAGACGATCCGCACCCTCGAATCGCGACTCACCGAACTCCAAGAACAGAACCGCTCGGCGCAGGTCACCATCGACCGCCAGGCGGGCCAGATCGGCAGCTACCGCGACGAGACGCAGCAACTCCAGTCGCGATTCTCCGAGCTCGCCACGAGCGGCGCCGAGCTGCAGCAAGAAGTCCAGGATGTCGAGCAGCGGCTCCGTACCATCCGCTTCTCCAATCTCGATCCCGCCACCGACCGGGCCCTGCAGCAAGTCGCTGCGGCCAACCCGGGCTTGGTCATCTACGACTCGGCCCGCGGCATGCTCCGCTTCTCGTCCGACCTGACCTTCGCACCGGGATCGGCCACTGTGCAGGCCGGCGCCTCCCAGGGGCTGGCCGCCGTCGCCCGCGTGCTGAACAGCGCCGCCGGCGCCTACGACGTGCGCGTCGTCGGGCACACCGACAGCCAGCAGATCTCCAACCCCAACACCCGCCGACGCCACCCCACCAACCGGCACCTGAGCGTGCATCGCGCCATCGCGGTCTCCGAGGCGCTCCAGCAGCAGGGGGTCGCTGCCAACCGCATTGAGACCGCCGGGTGGGGCGCCCAGCGCCCCGCGGTGCCGAACAACGCGAGCGGCGGCACACCCGAGAACCGCCGGGTCGAGATCTTCGTGGTGCCGCGCGAAGACGTGGCTCTCGCGCCGCCCACCACGAGCGGCGCAACCGGATCGACACCGGTCTCCAGACCCGCGCCGTCGCCCCCGCCGATCGTCAAGTGATCACGCGCCTCGCGACACGCTCGCCGGAGCGACACCGGGCATGATCACAGCCCTCGGGCGCGCCCTCAGTGCGCGCATCATCGAGTTTGGTGAGTTCACGCGGTACTGCGGCACCGTCCTCCAAGCGGTGATGCTCGGCACCGCGACCTGGGGCCGGTGGGACCGCCTCTCCACGCAGCTCTACCTGGTGGGCTCGCGATCCGTGCCCGTCCTGGCCCTCACCGGGGCATTCATCGGCGCGATCCTGGCCGTCGAGGGGTGGCGACAGTTCGAGGAACTCGGCCAGGAGCACCGCCTCGGCGGTGTGGTGACCATCTCGATGGTCCGGCAGATCGGCCCAGTCCTGGCGGGCGTGATGCTCGCGGGACGCGTGGGGTGCGCGCTCGCAGCGGAACTCGGCTCGATGCGGGTGACCGAGCAGCTCGACGCGATGCGTGTGATGGGGTCCGACCCGATGCGCGTGCTGGTGGCGCCGCGCGTGCTGGCGTGCATCCTCATGATCCCCGCGCTCACGGCGGTCAGCTCGGTCTGCGGCATGCTCGGCTCGTGGGTGATCATCACCCAGTACCACGGCGTCGAGCAGCGGGCGTACTGGGACTTCATCGCCTACTTCATCACCTGGTTCGACGTGGTGTCCGGCCAGATCAAGTCGGTGTTCTTCGGCGGTGCGATCGGCCTCATCGCGTGCTTCAAGGGGCTGAGCTGCGGACCCGGCGCGCAGGGCGTGGGGCGGGCCACGACAGAGTCGTTCGTTCTGAGCTTCGTCGCCATCGTGGTGCTGTCTTTGGTGCTGGCCCAAGCACTCAACACGGTCGATGCCCTGCTCGGGTTCTAACGCACCGCACGTGAGCGAGTGTCGTGACCCGGTGGTGGGAGCGCCCCGCTCCCACGAACGCCCGCCGGGTTCCCGACTCCCCGCGCACCGAGAAGTCGGATGAAGCACCGGGTGCTGTGGCCTGAGCGGAGCGAAAGCCACGATGCCGCTCTGGGTCGAATGACATTCACGCGGCCTTCGGATGCCTGCCGCACCTCCAGACCGCGGCACCCACGCATGCCACCGTTCTCGATACTCAGACTCCTCGGATGATCACCCCCCGAACCGGCACCCGCCCACATTCGGCTCCGCGGACCATGTTGACTGACGAAACTCTTCGTCTATAGTTGACGAAGAGTTTCGTCAGGAGCCCTGCCGTGCCGCGCACCTCGCCAGGACGCAAACCCACCGAGTCCGAGCTGGCCATTCTCGCGGTCATCTGGGATCGAGGCTCCGTCACCGTTCGCGAGGTCTTCAACGAGCTCGGCGAGCAACAAGGCGTGGGCTACACCACCGTCCTCAAGCTCATGCAGATCATGACGGAGAAGGGCCTGCTGGAGAAAGACGCCTCGGTCCGCCCGCAGCGGTTCAAGGCTGCCCGCCCACGCGGCCAGATGCAGAAAACACTCCTCCGCGACCTGATGGACAGCGCCTTCGCCGGCTCGCCGGGCAACCTCGTGCTCCAGGCCCTCGCCACTCGCAAATCGTCTCCGGAGGAGCTCCGCGAGATCCGCCGCATGCTCGATCAGCTCGAAAGGAGCGAGCCGTGACCCACCTCGATCTGTCGCTCGCCGCCGTCACACACGCCCTGGGCGCCGCGGTGGTGCACTTCCTCTGGCAGGGCGCGGTCATCGGTGTTCTCGCAGCGGGCGCCCTCGCGCTCATCGGGCGGGCACACGCCCCCGCCCGATACCTCGTGTCGGGCGCCGCGATGGGCCTTTGTGTGCTCTGCTTTGTTGTGACGTGTGTCACCGGGCTGGCGTCCGGCGCGCCGAGCACCGGTGCGGTCACCGCGTCATCGTTCGAATCGCTCTCCGTCGCGGTCGCAGCCGCGCCCACCAACGGGGCGAGCGCGGGCCGCCCGGTCGACACTGTGGCCTGGCTCTGGCTCGGCGGCGTCGTGTTCTGCATGGTGCGGTTCGTCAGTGAGCTCGCCGGTGCGCGCCGCCTGTCCACACGCGGCATCACCACGCCCGAGGCCGCCTGGCTCGAGGTCTTCGACACCATCAAGCGCGAACTCGGCCTGCCGCCGAGCATTCCACTGCTGCGCAGCTCGCTCGCCGAGGTGCCCATGGTCGTCGGCTGGCTTGCGCCGGTCGTCGTGGTACCCGCCGCCGCGTTCACGGTGCTCACGCCCGATCAGCTCCGCGCGGTGCTCGCGCACGAGCTCGCTCACATCCGCCGCCGCGATCACCTCTTCAACGCCGCCCAGATCGTCGTCGAGTCGGTGCTGTTCTTCCACCCGGTCACCTGGTGGCTTTCCCACCAGATCCGCACCGAGCGCGAGCACTGCTGCGACGACACCGCGGTGCGCACGACACGGAGCGCCCGCATCCTCGCCGAGGCGCTCACCAGGCTCGAAGTCATGAGATCCACTCACCCCCAGGCCACACTGGCCGCAACCGGAGGCCCGCTCATGGACCGCATCGCACGCATCGTCGGAGTCGAGAGCCGCACACGCCGCGCGCCTCTCTGGCGGAACGCGATCGCGCTAACCGCCGGCGCCGTCGTCGCGGTCGCCGGCATCACCCAGGCCACCGCGCAGGACAAGCCGCCCGCGGGCGACGATCTCCTCGCCGTCCTTCAGCAGCTCGCGCTCGTCACCGACCCCGACGATCCCCAACTCCGGGTGCTCTACGACCTGCTCATCCGCGACGAAGAAGAGGAAGAGATCGAACTCGACGAGTACCTCGAGCAGATCGAAGCCAGGATCGACGCCGCGGTCGAGCGCGGCGATCTCTCACCCGACGAGGCCGAGGAGAAGTTCGACGAACTGATGCACGAGGTCGAACTCAAGGCCGAGATGCAGTTCTACGAGGATGTCTTCGATCTCTCACCGGAGGAGGCCGAACTCAAGATCACCCGCCTCGAGCTCGAGGACGCTGTCCTCGCAGGCGAGATCACCCGCCGCGAGGCGGACGCGGAGCTCGAGGAACTCAGGCTCGACCTCGAGATGCGCGAGGAGTGGGGGGCGCTGACCGAGGAGCGTGCCCTGGAACTCCGCGCCGCGGTCCGGGCCGGCGAACTCACGATCGACGAGGCCAAAGAGGAGATGGAGGCCTTCAAAGAACAACTCGAGCACGAGTTCGAGCTCCGCAAGGCCCAGGCACGGCTCGACGCACTGGTCGAGGCCGGCGAGATCACGCAAGACCAGGCCGCCGAGCGCCTCGATGCGTACCGCGAACGACTCGCCACCCACGCCGAGGACGACGAATTCGACTGGGACGCGTTCGAGCACCGCGTCGAGTCAGCGGTCGAGCGCGGCGACATCACCCGCGACGAGGCCGACCAGATCTACACCGCCATGAAGGAGCGTCTCGAAGACGAAGAAGACGAAGAGTTCGACGATGAGCACGACCACGAACACGATGAGCACGACGACGGGGAGCGCTGGCGCGGCCTCGCCGCACGGCTCAAGGTGGCCGGCGTCCCGCGCGACAAGCTCGAGGTGGGCGTCGAGGCTGTCGAGAAGCTCGCCGAGCAGATGCGCGACGAGGGCATGGACTTCGAGATCAGCCCGGACCTCACCGCGTGGCTCGAGCGCGAAGACTTCGATGACGACGAGGTCCGAGCCGTGATGAACCTCGCGGGCGCACTCGCCGTCTTCGACACGGATTAACGCACCGGGCATCACCAAGCATCGTGACACGGTGGTGGGGGGGGGGGCGCCCCCCCCGCCGGGGGCGGGGGGGGGTGTGGGGGGGGAAGTTGGTTGGGGGGGGGGGGGCGCACCACCCC
>JBCDJJ010000033.1:0-36260 GCA_038747915.1 Planctomycetota bacterium
GGAGAAAGTAGCAGCAGAAATAGTTGAAACAGTTGTTAGCGGGGAGAGCGGGCAGGAGCCACAGTTGAAACGGTTTGTTAGCAGGAGAAAGGAGCAGGCCAGTTGCTGGGGGCCGACGACGGGAGTGCATTTGGCAGGATCTACGACTACGGCTTCTGGGAAGACTTCGCGGCCGAGCGGGTCGACGTAGGCTTTGATGCGATCGCGCAATCATCCGGTAACCAGGCCTTCCTGTCGCCACCGGTTCCTGGTTCCGATGGCAAACCCATGTATATCCCGCTCCTTGTGTTAAAGCGCGGTACGGTTCTCAGCGGACCGGCCGATCCATCAGCAAACTACGGTACCGGTACCTATTCATGCAGAGCCGATCTCTACGGCACACTCAGTTCTTACACGAACGCGGACTTCCAGTTCGCGATGTACGCCACCATCCACGAAGTGGGACACACACTGCAACGTACGAATTTTCTTGGTTGGCACTACGAGCGGGGATGGGTCGCAAACCCCACTAGCACCACGGGTCTGACCCAGTACCTCGGTGGCTCAACAAATTACTGGCACGATGCATCTGCGATTCTCGACTTCGTCTCGGATTATGGAGATACTTCTGCCATCGAAGACTTTGCCGAGAGCTTCTACGCCTATGTCCTCGACGAGGCCAACTATCCCAGTGGGATTAACTTCTGGCCACTCGGTGGAACCGCGATCAGCCTGCTCCCCGACCTTCAGACCTACATGAATGAATTCAGCGACTTCTACGAGGGGGTGCCGTACGAGATTACGGTGTGGTACGAAGACTTCCTTGGTCGTGCAAACGGTGAGCAGGCGGACAACGCAATACTAGACCCGGCGACCAATTGGTCGACTGACGACTCGCTGATCGTGATCCCGAGTCCGACCTACGGCGTGCAGAACTACGAGTTCGAGTTCGGCCAGACCGCCGACACCGCCAGCCAGGTCAGCTACGGCATCTGGGCGAGCGAGGATATCGATGTCTCACAGCACACCGACGTCGAGCTCACCTTCGACCTCAAAAGCGTCGGCTCGCTGGAAGCATCCGGTCCCTGGGTGGACTGGTTCTTGATGCAGCTGATCGTCGATGGCGTGGCGACCAGCTCCTTCGTTCAGAACGGCAACCTGACGGTCAACAACGTGTACGAGCAAGTCTCGATGGCGGTGCCTGCGGGCGCTGAAACCATCAGCTTCGAGATCTGGTGGCAGACCAACGCCGGCGAGAAGTACGTGTTGGACAACATCGAGGTGCGGGGCACGCTCCCCCCGCCGCCGATCGCGAACTGAGCGGGCATCGGCTCGTCCATCGGTCAAACCCAACCCCGCGCGACCTCGCCGCGTGCTCCCCTGCGCCACCGAATGGCGGCGCGGGGGACTGATTGATGTATCGGACGCTTGGCCCTGCTGACGATTTTAGAGCATCCCTACTCAATCCGTAGCGTGTAGCCGCGGTGTCTGAAGCAGTTGGCGGCGTCGCTGGGTGTGACGCAGTCCAGCACCGATTGCATTGCCTGCCACAACGCCTCGCGGGTGCGGCAGCCGAGCGTGCGCAGCAACTGTTTGACCTTGGCGAACACCATCTCGATCGGGTTCAGGTCCGGGCTGTACGGCGGCAGGAGCACCAGACGAGCCCCCTCGCACTCGATCAGCTCGCGTGTTCTCGCGCTCTTGTGGCTCGAGAGGTTGTCCATGATCACCACGTCGCCGAGCCTGAGTTCTTTGACCAGCACCTGCTCGACAAACGCTTCGAACAGCTCGCGGTTCACCGCACGCTCTCGATGCCCAGCGCCGCGATGAGCGTGGTCGTCTTCCAGTGCCCGTGCGGGGTCTTGTCGATCAAACACTGGCCCTTGGGCGCACGCCCGCGAAGCCTGGTCATGTTGGTCTTGGCCCAAGTCTCGTCGATGAAGATCAGTCACCGCGCATCGATGCGAGGTTGGAGGCGGCGCCACGCGCATCGCCTCCGGGCGACGTCGGCTCGGTCCTGTTCGGCTGCATGGATCGTCTTTCTTTGAACGTCAGGTTCAACGCCTTGAGCGCGGCATAGATGCCCTGCTCGCTGCACCGGATACCGAGGCGTTCGCGCAGCTCGGCGGCGGCTGCATCGGGTCGCTCGGCGACGAGCCGGGCCAGATGCTCGCGGTCGATCTTGCAGACGCGGGACTGCCTTGCTTGCGTGGGGCCGTCTCGCCGTGCTCGCGACGCCGCTGCTTGACGCGGCGGACCCACGAACGGCAGACGCCGAACACCTCGGCGACATGCTTGGTCGTCATGCCGCGATCACACGCGGCGAGCACTTTATCTCTCAGGTCCTACGAGTACGGCGCAGCCATGCATCGCCCCTTCCCGGCTCATCCTTGAGCCAGGCCTGAAGCTACGTCACCACCCCGCGTCGCGCAACCGTGCATGCGCCAAACTGCGCTACGAAATCAATTGGGATGCTCTAGCAAACAACTCATTCATTGCAATTGCTTCAGTCCTTAATTCAAAGCACACTGTTCTCTGCAAGATCCCTTCGCTTGATCTCTACTCAATAAGCTATCGAGTTATCCAATTCAATTTCGCTCACTACGGTCTTTGGGGAAGCGTGCGCTTCAGGGTAAAGAGTGTGGGGTTCGTCACGAAGGCAACCGGGTAACGCACACCAACAAGATCATCGATAGATGCCCCCACAAGACCGGCTGCTTTTCTGATCACGCCCGTGAGCGAGGGCATCATCGGATTGGATTTGAGATCCGCAGGCGTCAGCGGCGACGACTCTTCGAGTTCAAACAAGAATGATGCGTCTCCCGAGTCCAAAGAACTACTCCTCACCGGCAGGCTCGTGGAAGCGTCGAAGCACATTGCCCTGGTCGTTTCACGAATCTGGCGGTGGTCGGACAGCGACTTGTGCATGAGGCGGTCTATGTAAATAGTTTCGGTTGGCACATGGCAATAGCAGGCGGAAGTGTAGGTATTGCTGTGCCGAGAACGGTATCTCCGTATGCCACGTTGCATACTACTGCGGGGAGATCCGGTAAACGCGATCGAGACGGGGACTGTTTCTCCCATCGGGCCAGCTGACAACGTGATCCAAGCCGCCGACCCGACAAAGGTAGTCTGGAGTTCATCGGGAGCCACGGTCGTGTGTTCTTCGTCGAGGGCCATCGACTCTTTCACGTAACCCGGCATTTCATCTTCGGACAGCTCGTGTTCGCCTCGCGTGTTCCAGGGAGACGGCATGTAGAGCAGCCGGCAGGGGCGATCGGCGCGGAGCCGAACGAGATCGTGAAAGTAACGATAATTCGCCTTTAAGAGCCTTTCGCCATGCACTTTGTCCTGGTACGGGACAAAGATCTGGCCTTGGACCTGCACCTTCGCGTGCAGACCGAGCAAGGCGCATTGCGCTCGGTATGCATCACGGCGGAGTAGTTCGCTGCGTTTCTGAAGGCCCTCGGTGCCGAACGTGGCCGCCAGCAACCGGACCGATTGCCGTCCTCCTGCGTGGCGCTCGATCGAGTCTTCCATGGCTTTCACAGACTCGTGCAATGCCTCCGACATCTCCTCGTTGCCATCCATGGCTCTGCAGCGATCGACCAGCATCTGCAATGACTTTGTTCCTGGGAGCAATTCGAGACCGATCGAGCAATCAGTTTGCGTTGCGATGCTGGCCAATTGCCACGCGACCTGGTGGTTCACGCCAAGTTCTTTGGCAACCGCTCTGCTCGACATCATTTGGTCGCCTCGGCTGTGCAGAAGACTCGCGAGGGAGACGCGTAAGCGGTGGTAGGCCTGCTCGAGGTCCTGGGCCATATCAGGGGTCGACTGGTGGCGGCCAGTGAATTCAGACTCAGCGTTGCGCGGCGGCATATCCGACATGGTATTCGGAGAAAACGAAATTGTGATTACCATTGCCATTTTGCTTGCCAAAATGGCAAGTTGCGGCACACTCCCGAATGTGGGCATCTGCCTATGGGAAATGCGTCAATCATTGGTCTTTGGACCAAAGAGATTGGAGATACAGACATGAAGAATTGCGTTTTTACAGCGGTCATGTGCGCGGTCATGGCCGGCACCACGTCTGCCGATGTGTTCACGCTTGCGAATGACCTCCGCATCACTGCTAGGCCAACCGTGAATACTCTCTTGGGGGCTGGTGGTCTTACCGTGTCTGAGCCGAATTTTCGAGCCAATGTGGAGTTTGATCTGACCGACGAGATCGCTCTCGCGGGGTCTCAGGTTGTGTCCGCGACCTGGACTGGCAGCTTCTTGACATTCGGCAGCTTTAGTGCCACTGGCGTCGAGTACTTTGCGTATACGGGTTCGACCGAAAACTTCGCCGACAGACCCCTTCTCCATGACATCACGGATACCGAAGGCGGCTTCCAACTCTTTGGCGGCACACCGACTGACATTGTTGGCACCGGTGTCGTGAACTTCTCGGTGGATGTCACGGCCGCGATTCAGTCCATCCTCGATGGTGGCGGCTCTGTGTTTGGTGGACAGATCCGGGGTACCACCAGCCAGAACTTCTTTGTTCAGGGCACCAACTTGGAGATCGAACTGGTTCCCACGCCGGGCACGGCCGCGATGGCGGGCCTTGCTGGCGCCTTGGCGATCCGCCGTCGTCGCGCCTGACCCGCGACTCACCATCTCGATCTTTGAGCAGAACACCCGGCGATGGCCGGGTGCTTTGTTTTTTGAGTAGCGGGCCAGCCCGAGAATAGTAAAGGAAGTAGAGGCCGATCGAAGGAATCTTGAAGAGAACAGCGTGCTTCGAACTGAAGACTGAAGCAAATACAATAAACGGGTTGGTTGTGAGTTCGATCTATTCTCTGTCGCTTCGATTCCTCTTCGCTCGGTGGCCCAAAAGATTGTGCATTTGCCTATGCGGCACTCAATAGCCTCTCCTTGACTCGAATCGCCGATTGTGCCAGATTCAACTCAACGTAACCGACACCCCGGGGCCTGGTGTTTCAGCCGAGTTCGACAGAAGAGGTCTTCTCGGATGTGCATTGGGGGTGCATAGAGACTGTTCAGCGTATTGAGTTTCAGGCAGCGTCACTACTCGTACCACATGCTTGGATGACTTGAACTCCGCCACGATTCAACAAAGTTGCCATTTCGATGCCATTTTGCTTGCCAAAATGGCGCTTTGCGGTAGCCTGAAGTGTTCAACCTTGGATTCCACGTTTCTGCAAGGCTCAGTCGCCCTTCCAAGCTCATCAAGGCGATTGTGTTGGGCTGATCGTATGACGTAAGCACTTTGTTTCCTTACTTCGATTGTGCTGAGCTGTCCGAGTAGGTCGCCGTATCCGGGGTTTCATCACGATGTGTTCGGTGCTGGCACCTCCGGTGTGTCGCGGCATTCTTTTGTTGCTTTGAAACATAAGGAATCAGCTATGAGATCGACTGTCTCCTCGGCAGTGGGTTGTCTATTGGCGTGCTCGGCCACACTTCCCGCTCCAGCACTCCACGCTCAAATATACGAGCATCGCCTCGAACCGGTCGTCAGGACGGGGGTCCGAGATTTCACGACGGATGTGCTGGACACGAAGCTGCAGGTGTCCAAGACCGGCTTTACCAGGTTCGTGGTCCACGAGTACGACATCAGCGGCCTCACCGCGGCCGACATCGAACTCGCCCAGGTCGGCGGCGTGCTCGAATTGAGCGGCCCAGCCTCCAGCGTGCCAGCCGACTACGAGTTCACCCTCTACACCGCCAACGGTCTTACCGATGTCGCCGATGTCGACGGCTCGGTCGGCTCGATCGGCACCGTCACCACCGACCGCCTGGGTCGCATCCGCTTCGGCTTCGACATCACCACCATCCTCAAGGATCGTCTCAACGCCGGCGACACCTACATCGGACTCCGCATCGAGGGAACCAGTTCCACCTACCCGACCGCTGTGGTCCCCGCGACATTCCCCGGAAGCCTTAGAACCGGCGTTGATCTTTACATCCACGAGGTCGGCACGGCCAACGACCGGCCCGACCCGGTCGCCCCCGGGGGGCCGATCACCGTCGTCAACAACGCCGGCACCGTCGAGGTCACCGGAACCTCCGCCAACGACATCATACTCGTGCGGAAGATCGGCACCCCACCCCTCCTCCGCGTCTCCGCCGCTGGCAGCGTCTACGACTTCCCGGTCACCGCCGTCGACCGAATACGCGTCGACCTCTACGACGGCAACGACTTCTACAACGATGTCTCCAAAAGCTTCATACCACTCGAGATCCACGCCGGCGGCGGCAACGACGTCATCTTCAGCGGAGACGGCGACGACATCATCTATGGCGGCAACGGCAACGACCTGATTCGCGGTGCCAACGGAGACGACCGCCTCTACGGCGGTGACGGCGTCGACACACTCGAAGGGGGGCTCGGCGACGACTCCCTCTTCGGCGGCTTCATGACCGACACCCTCACCGGCGGCACCGGCGATGACCGCTTCCTCGTCCGTGTCCAGTCCGGCGACAACATCACCGACTTTGGCTCGGTCCAGGACACGGAGGTCCACTTCATCGGCACAGACAATGCGACCCTACAGTTTGTATCCGGCCCACCCGCGGTCTTCGACTACGGCTTCTGGGAAGACTTCGCGATCGAGCGGATCGACGAGGGGTTCCAGGTGATGTCACAGCTCACTGAGGATCAGTCGCTCATGGCGCCGCCGGTCTTCGATATCAACGACAAAATCGAATACATCCCGGTGCTCGCTGAGAAACGCGGCCCGGTCCTCAGCGGCCCGGCTGATCTAGGCGCGAACGCCCAGCTTGGCAAAGCTCTTATCGCATTCAACGCCCAGCTATACGGCACGCTCAACTCGTATGATCATTTCACCCGAGAATTCGCGATGTATGCCACCATCCACGAGGTGGGGCACACCCACGACTTTGCGAACACCCTGGGCTGGGACCTTGAGCGTGGGTGGGTCTCGAACCCCACCAGCACCACCGGGCTGACCCAGTATTTCGGCACCTCGAGCAGCTCTTGGATCGATCCGACGGTGACGGCGGTGTCGGACTTTGTTTCGAGCTACGCGGACAGCAATGCTCCCGAAGACTTTGCCGAGACTTTTTACTCCTACGTCATCGAAGAAGGTAACCCCCCGGGAACCTTCATCGATCTCAGCGGCCCTCCGGTCAACCAAATCCCCGATCTGCAAGCATTCATGGATGAGTTTATAGACTTCTACAACGCATTCCCCTACGAGGTCACGGTCTGGTACCAGAACTTCCTCGGCATCGCCGACGGCACACTCGCGAAGAACGGAGTTCCTTGGCCGGGCGGGGACTGGTCGGTCGACGAGTCGTTCATCCTGATTCCGAGCCCGAGCTACGGCGTGCAGAACTACGAGTTCGAGCTCGGCGAAACCGCCGACACCGCCAGCCAGGTCAGCTACGGCCTCTGGAACAGCGAGGACATCGATGTCTCCGAATACACCGGTGTTGTTGATGTGACGCTCGACGTGAAGAGCGTCGGCTCGCTCGATGCCTCCGGCCCCTGGGCGGACTGGTTCGTGGCACAGGTGATCGTCGACGGTGCACCGGGGGCCGCTGCTTTCAAACTCGGCAATCTCACCGTGAACAACGTGTACGAGCCAATCCTGCTGACCGTGCCTCCAGGGGCTGACACGATCAGCATCCAGCTCTCCTGGCAGGCCAACGCCGGCGAGAAGTACGTGGTCGACAACATCGAGGTGCGGGGAACACTCCCCCCGCCGCCGATCGCGAACTGATCGCATCGGCATGTCCATCACAGCCCCCCTGTGCGCCCTCACCGGGTGCTCCCCCGCGCCACCGATTGGCGGCGCGGGGGACTGATTGATGTATCGGAAGCTTGGTCCTGCTGACGATTCTAGATGGAACTAGATACATGAGTTCAAGGTGTTCTTTGGAGATCCGTGCTTCATGAGATGATCACAGGGTCCGCGGCGCGTGCCGTGGTGTTGACCATGTGATCGAGAGATGACCTCGAAATGAAAGGTCGAGAATGCGAAACAGATCACAACCACCCATGCCATGGTTCGCAGTGCTGGTCGCAGCCTGCATGTTCGGCTCCTTGTGTACCACCGCTCACACACAGATCTGGGACGAGCGTATCGAGCGTTCCGTCGCGTATTCTGTGCGGGATAACGGTCCAGACGGAACACTCAACAAGACGATCTTTGGTGGCCCGATTTGGAATTATCCGGGATTCGTCACCCACGCCGTCGTCGAATACGACATCAGTTCCCTCAACGCATCGGACATCGAACTGGCCATGCTGAGCGGGTGCATTTCCATTCCCCCGCCCCCTCCATCCGCGAATCCGGGCTCCTTTCCATCGACCTACAAGTTCTCTCTCTACACGGCCAATGGTCTGGTGGATCTGACCGATGCCGCGACCACCCTCCAGGTGATCGGCCAGGAGTCATTCGACTTTGCAGGCACACACAACTACGCGTTCGATGTGACAAGCATCCTCAAGGATCGGATCAACGCCGGCGACAACTATCTCGGCCTCCGCGTCGAGGGAGTCGGGGACTATGCCTCAGCGGATATTAATTTTTGGGCAGCCTCCGGGTCCGGGGGAACGCCCAATGCTGACCTGTTTATTCACAAGGTGAACAGCAGCGGCGATGCACCCGACCCTGTCGCTCCCGGCGGCCCGGTGACCGTCGTCAACAACGCCGGAACCGTCGAGATTGCCGGAACCTCTAACAACGACAGCGTCCTCATCCAGAAGATCGGCACCAACCTCCGCGTCTCCGCCGCAGGCAGCGTCTACAACTTCCCGGTCAGCGCCGTCGACCGAATCCGCGTCGATCTCTACGACGGCAACGACTTCTTCAATGATGTCTCCTCCAGCGGCCTCCCGGCCGAGATCCACATGGGCGGCGGCAACGACGTTGTCTTCGGCGGTACCGGCAACGACATCATCTACGGCGGCAACGGCAACGACACCCTCCGCGGCGGCTCGGGCAACGACCGCATCTACGGCGGCGATGGCACCGATACCCTCCTCGGACAGAATGGCGACGACTCCCTCTTCGGCGGCTTCATGAACGACACACTCACCGGCGGCAGCGGCGATGACCGCTTCCTCAGGCGGATGGAGTCGACCAACAACATCACCGACGCCACCTCGGACGACATCGTGGTCCCCTTCCTGCCCGGTGACGAGTACACCCAATCATCGATCAGCTACGACATCGCGTTCTGGACCGATGTCAACATCCAGTTAGTCGATGACGCCTTCGTCTACTACTATGATTTGTTCGGCGGGAGCAATGTCTTTCTCGCTAGCATGGGGAGCTACGCCCTCTTCCAGGAGGGCTTTCCGGACAACGGCGAGTACGCACCTGTCCAAATTGTCAAGCGCGGCCCGAGGCCGGGGACCACGCAAGGCGGACCGAGTTCTTCCCAGGGCTCACTGCTGATTTTCCTTGGATATGGCCTCGTCCCGGACACGCAAGATGCCGACGAGTTTTTCCTGGACGATTACACGCTCTCATTCCAGGTCTTGACCCATGAGTACTGCCACGCTCAGATGAACTTCCACGGAGATGGCTTTACTGCGATGCGGACATGGGTCTACAACCCGGGCACCACGGCCGGGCTTTATTCGCCGCGTTCAAACCCTTACTATCGCCAGATCGGCACCGAGGGTTTCCACACGAGTTATGCAGAGAATAACATGCTCGAAGACTTCGCCGAGTCACTCGAGGGATACATCCTGCGAGGAACTCCGTACCAACAGCCACTGGGGATACTAACCCCGCTTGCAAACCTGCCGATTCTTGAAAGCTACATGGGCAATGTGTTCGATTACCTCAGCGGCGTCACATATGAATCCATCATCTGGCACGAGTACTTCCTGGGCCTCGCGAACGGTGCTCAGGCGGACACGGCCTCGGTAGTCCCCGGAGCAAAGACCGGAGGATCGAACTGGTCGACCGACGACTCGCTCATCCTGATCCCGAGTCCGACCTACGGCGTGCAGAACTACGAGTTCGAGTTCGGCCAGACCGCCGACACCGCCAACCAGATCAGCTACGGCATCTGGGAGACTGAGACGATCAACATTTCGGAGTACACCGGCGTCGAGGTCACACTCGATGTGAAGAGCGTCGGTTCGCTTGACGCTTCGGGCCCCTGGTACGACTGGTTCGCGATGCAGCTGATCGTCGACGGAGTCCCGGGCACCTACGACTATCGCTTCGGCAGCTTCACGGTCAACAACGTGTACGAACAGATGACACTGAGCGTGCCCGGCGGCGCCGACGAAATCAGCCTCCAGCTTTCCTGGCAGACCAACTCCGGCGAGAAGTACGTGGTCGACAACATCGAGGTCAAGGGCACACGCCCGGTTCCACCGCTCGCGAACTGAGCGGGCATCGGCTCGCCTATCGGACACACCCAACCTGGACGCCCTCACCGGGCGCGCAGCAACGCCGCCTCTTCAGGCGGCGTTTTTCTTTATCTGCTGGCCTCGAAGCGAGTCTACATCAGTAAGAAGTTGAAGTCTTTGGGCCGCACCCAATCAGGTGTGCGACTCGCGTATAGCTGCGAGATCCCGGGGGGGAGGTTCCCAGGGCGATGCGCAAGAATTCGCTTTTGTAAAATTTGCCATGATTCCGATCTTCTCATTCGGATCGAGCGGGCTCAGGAACCAGTGGTCGTTCGACCACGCGACACTCGGCGAGCCATTACATCTTCATATGATGTGCGACCGTATCGCGTTCGGTGTTTACTCGAATCAACCCCATTTTTGCGATTGTATACGGACACTTTTAGCGGTATTCTTCGCACTCTCTCTTTGTCACAGTAAAATCATGTGATACCATGGAAGGATTGTATTCGGAAGTCGCGTGCGGGGTGGATGGTCCAAAGACCCGGGCGGGCACTGGTGAGAAATACGTGGCGGGCACTATCGAAACGACAGCGGCCATCGCACCGTCGCTACGGGCGGACTGAAACTGACGGCAGTCGAAGAGCGGAGACGACACATCGAGCGTCATCTCTGGTGTTCGTTTCGAATGCTATAGATCATTAGATTGAGGAGTAGTACTGTGTTTGATAGTCATGAATTGTACAGCACGGTGTCGCGAAGCGGATTCTCAGTAGCAACCGTTGTTGCGGCAGCGGGTGCAGCGACGTCTCAGACTGTCTATCAGAACCTTGATCTCACCCTCGGGTTCAGCGATCCCGCCGAAGAGCTGCTGATCGATATAAACGGTGATACCGCTCCGGACCTGGTCTTCCGCGCCGAGGACGGTGACCGCGTGGGGCAGCCCGCCTCGGCGTGGTTCTTGGGTTCGTTTGATATCGGCACGCTAAACCCGTTCAGCGCGAGCGACCCAACCTCCGACCTGGGCGGCGGCTCAGATACCGATGATGCCGACTTCTTCTTCTTCCGCGACACCAACCAGGGCGCGAGCGGTTTGCCAACCGCCATAGACAAGAACAACGCGCACTATCTCCAAGGTGACTTTTTCGATCCCAGTGGCGCTGGCAGCCCGATCACGATTCTGTACGAGGACAAGGACAATGTAAACTCTGGTCAGGGCTCCTTTGACCAAGGGATGATGGGCGTCTCGTCGGATGGCGAGATTCGGTACCTCGGATTCGTGTTCTCCGACCCATTCCAGCCGAAGTCGGCCGGTATCGATGCAAACCAGAAGCTCCGAGGATGGATCGCAGTCCAGTACAACGTTGCGACCGGGCCGCTGCAGGCCGCCGAACGCGATGATTCAGCCATCACGCTGCTCGACTTTGCCTACAACAGCGAATCCGGCGCCCCGATCACGGTCGGTTGCACGGGGGATCTCAGCTTCAGCGGCGTGTACGACGCTGATGATGTCAATACCGCGTTGGCACTCCTCGGCACTCTTGACCAGGAAGTCGATGTCGCCGCGCCCGCGGGCACTATCGATGCGTTTGATGTGGCGGCGTTCTTCGCGAATGCCCACGTCACCTGCAACCGATAGCGCTTTATCATCTAATCAAGTGCCATCTATTGCGTACATGGATGGGCGCTGTTGAGTGCGTGCGATCGTTCGCCGGCTCATGGTGCTGTCTTGGCCGAGGAAGATCCTGTTGGCGTCGTCCACATCGCCTCGATGGTTCGAGGCGATGATTCGACATACCCTCTACGCCACGTGTGGCCATGAGCTCAGGAACGCACCGCCAGTACGAATGCCGCATCGCGCGCGAACTCGAGCGGAGATTACACCCGCCGGTATTTCCACAGGGGTGCCCGCGGGGCATTCCACACGATCGTTTCGTTGTGCGCGATCAAGACCGTTTGCTCGCGGGCCTCGGTGTGGTGGTGTACGCCCCTGTCATGGAGAATCCGCTACTCGCCGGCGCTGATCTGCGAGTGCTGGTGGGTGAACACGATGTCGCTGACGCTTCTCGTGCGCTCATAGGTGAGATGTTACGCCATGCCGAAGCGAGTGGGGCGGTGGGCATCGCGTCGGTAGAATTTTATGGCGGATCGCACCCAGCCGGTGTCGCGTGGAGATCAGTCGGTGCCCAGGCCTCCCGAGGTGCCACGCTCTTTCGTGTACCGATTGTCCGCATCTTAGAGGCGCTCGAACCGATCGATGCAAGACTGCGTCGGCAGAGAGAGGTGGGCATCACCTGTCGACCGCTTTCAGAAGCAGATCCAGAAGAGGTCGCGTTGGTCTACCAGACCGGCTTCGGCGTGCACCGAACCGAGGCGGTCAAACGGCTGACCGCGGATGATGAGGCTCGGTTCCTCTACAACTTCTCGCAGGTTGCACTGCTTGGGGGGCGTGTGATCGGGTTCATCCTCCTCCGCCGTGGCGAGCGGTCGGATACCACGGTGGTCGATTCGGTCACGGTCCTGCCAGAGCACCGCGGGTCGCCAGCGGACATGCTGTTAATGCTCGGCGCAGCACGCGCTGTGAGGGATTGGTGCACGACCGTTGAGTACCTCGCTGGCGAACATCATGCGTCAACGGTGAAGTTCGCACGTCGGACCCAGGCTGATGCGATCGATACGCGCTACCGATACTCGGTGCTCCGTGACGACGGCGAGTGAGAAGCGGCTTCTGCTGGGTCGCTCACCCACACCATTGCTCGTGCTCGTCTCCTGGGGATGCTTGACGCTGTGTTCTGGTACGTGCCAGCAACCAACTGATTCATGCTCGGAGGCACAACCCTTCTCCCGGTCGCATCCTGGAAGCATGAGACAGACCCAGCATTGCCATGGTCGAGCTTCGTTCACAACGTGAGCGCTAGTCACTTGCTCCAGCGGCCTGATCGGCACAGCCTCGTGGGTGTCGGCGAGCGGTTGTCGAACAATGGGTGAGACCGACTGGCGTTGTAGTGAGCGAGCCAGCGCTCGATGAGCAGCTTTGCCGCGCCGGGCGAGATCCTCCATGATCCAAGTCGAAAGCAACCAGCCTGCAGGTGGGCCGATACCACACGACGCAACAGGCCGCGAGGCGAGACGGGAGGCTCGATGCACCGTTGGGAAGCACGCATGAGTGTGCATCAGGCTGGTGACAGTCAGTTACCACAGAGACTACTCGAGAAACGATGCACCCAAAGGTACATCAGAAACGTCTGAATCACTGATGGGTCGCATGCTCTCTGGTTCCCACAGCCGCCATGAAGCCCAGGAACCGCAACCAGTCAGAACGTTTGAGATCGTGCTCGCCCGGTCGCAGGTGGTAGCCGGTGCGGCCTTGGACGATCGGTATGTTAGGGGGAGGCATCTTGAGTTCATTGACTGCTCTGAAACCGAGTACCTCGTAGACCAACGCCGCGTGAGCGAGCGCGAGGTACTCGCCGCGCGGGTCAGCCCATAAATCATCGCCAGCACTGGCGACGTAGAGACGGCGCGGCGCAATTAGTGCCATGAGTTGGTGCTGGTCCACGGGCAACTCGCCCTCGCGGTGGCTGTACGCTGCGAAGTTCGGCGCAAACCAATGCGGAAAGGCGCTCGTGATGATCGAGACGGTCTCGCCGAATCGTCGCCGCGAGAGCGCGGCGCCGCCGCACCCGGAGTTGTTGCTGTAGACGGAACGAAATCGTGTGTCCTCAGCAGCGGCCCAGAGCGCGGCCTTCCCGCCGCGCGAGTGACCGACGACAGCAACGCGCTCCTCGTCGAACCACGGCTGCTCGACAAGGAAGTCGAGCACGCGGCTGGCGCCCCAGCCCCACGCCGACAGCGCACCCCAGTCGTCGTTGGCTCGCTCGCCGGGCTGAGCAAGAAAACCGCGCAGTCCATCCGCATACCCGTCCGACCGGTCCGGATCGACATGCCTCGTATGCAACGTGGCGAACACGTAGCCCTTGCCGCAGATCGCCTCGATCGGTGAGAACTCTCGCGGCTCGTCGCGCACCGCGGCCGGCGAGGCAAGGCGACGATTGTTGATATGTATGATCGCCGGCGCTAATGCGCTCGGCATGGGATGCGGCGCGTACACCGCGAACGAGAACTCGAACGGTGCAGCGGCGGGGCGGTCGATCCGCACGACACGACAGACGACCGTCGTCGCCATCACACGGCCATCAAACATCGGCTCGGGCGAACCAGGCACAAAGTCGATGCGCACGGGCGTATCGGGGCGCTGACCGTAGACATGCTCACGGAAGAGCTCGAGCAACTCCGCCCGCCGCGCCGGCCACTGCTCGGGCGTATGCACGACCGTGCCGTCTTGCCTACGCAGCGGGTCGGGCAGCTCGAACCGAGGGACACGTGCCTCGGTGGCGTTGACCTCAGGACGGGTGGCCGCCAGCGCCGCGATGATCGCCGGGTCGGCACGCCAGCCATCCGCAGCGGCACCAGAGCCCTCGATGCTCGACCGGCACCCACCGACGACGACGCCGAGCAGGGCGATCACCGTGGCGACAGAGAGCGGAGCGGCCTTCATCATTGCAGCAACCTCGAGGTTCTCGCGTTCAAACAGGCTGATGACGCGCGACGAACGCCGGGTCGATCTCCACGCCCGAGCCGGGCCCCGTCGGCACCCGCACGGCCCCATTGCGCACACCAAGGTCGGACGTGTCACTCGTGATCGGTAGGTCGGGATTCAGCCCCTTGAACTCGTGATACGGGCCGGTATTGGGCAGAGCGGAGACGAAGTGGAGCATGTACAGGTAGCCCGCGCCCCATCCCGAGATGTGCGGCACGCACGGCTTGCCACGGGCCGCAGCCATCCGAGCGACCCGCATCGACCGAATCATGCCACCGAAGTAGAAGAGGTCCGGCTGCACGATGTCCAGACCGTCGTTGCCGATGAGCCACCGGAAGTTCCGCAGGCTCGGCTCCTGCTCACCACCAGCGATGGGGATGGTCAGCGCATCGGCGACGGCGCGCGTTTCCTCGTACCAGTCGAACGGTGTCGGCTCCTCAAAGAAGGCGAAGCCATGCTCCTGCATGAGTCGTCCGATGCGGATCGACTCGTCGACATCGTACGAACCGTTCGCATCGGCATAGACAACCATGTCGTCGCCGAACGCCTGGCGAACCATCGGGATCAGCCGCTCGGTCCGGCCTGGCGGGTCGTCTCGGTTGTTGCTCATCCGGCCACCGACCTTGAACTTCAAGGCCCGAGCGCCGGTCGCCTCGATATTGGCGCGGATCAGCTCGATCGACTCGTCGGCACTGCGACCGCGGAAACTGTTGGCCGCATACACAGCGACCTCGCTGTGCTGCACCTCACCGATCAACTCGCCGATCGACCGGCCAGCGATCCGGCCGAGCATGTCAAGCAGCGCGAACTCGATCGTCGCCAGTGGCACCCACAGCGCTAAGCCCTGCAGCTTGTAGTTGCTGCGGTGAACGTAAACCTCTGCGAGAAGACGCTCGAGATCGGTCGCGTCGCGACCGAGGAAGAACGGCCGAAGCCGATCGTTGAACACCCCGAACAACGAGCGGAGCTGCCCGCCGTTGCCGATGCAGTACCCGGTGGCCCCATCTTCCGAACGCACGCGGCAGATGAAGCTGTCGCCATCACGCAGCAGCTCGAGCGACGAGATCACGGCGGGTCGATCAAAGAAGTCTCGCCGAAACACCGGTGCGGCAGCCGCTGCATCAAGATCTTCGAAGCCGCCTGGACCTGCAACAGTGCGACGCGGCCCTGAGCGGCACGACGCCTGACTCAACGCCACCACGCCGACAGCCGCAAGAGCCGAAGCCAAAAAGCGCCTTCTGTTCGCTGCCATGCCATCATTGTGGGTCGAGGTGACTCTTGTTGCAATCAACCCTGGAACGTGATGCGTGAGGCCACCAGTTGCACGGAATGAAAGCTGTGCATTGTGTGCCTGTCACATGAGTTGGGCGCGAGAAATGAGTGATTGACGCACATCGGTTCTGTGTCCGCGAGTCATCGCCACGGCGCTCAGTCCGTCCCAGGGTGTGTTGCCAGGTGTACCACGTTCTCCGCCCCCCCGCACCACCCGGTTGATAGTGCTCATCGGTCGTCAGAAGAAGCTTATCGCAGCGGCCGAAGAAGCGGCGATCGATCAACTCGAGACCGACAGGTCCGGCTGGCAGTTCGAATGTGCCGCCGTCTTGCCAGGCGTACCCTTCTTGGCCGTGGGTCCCGAAGGTCGTCTTCGACTGCCGTCCCGCAACAGAGGCTCTGAACGTACGGGTGCGCGGCTCGTTATTCTCAAAGTCCTTGCTTCGCACCCAGAGTCGGTAGAGGCCGGCTTCTGGCAGCTCGATCGTGGTTCGCGCGATGCGTTTCCACTCGGCAGCAGATGTGCTTTGATCGGTCGCGCCACGGAGCACCACTGCGGCGCCATCCCGCTGAATGGTCCATTCGCCTATCGCAGCAAATCGCTCGGCCTCGATCCACAGGTCGGTTCCCGCCGACGGAACGTGCTCGGCGATCGACTCAAAGTCCTTGACAAAGCGTCGGCGTCGGTCCTCGTACTCTTGACTCTGGAAGTCGATCTCGTAGATGCGGCAGTAGTCGAAGCGCACCTCGCCATCCTCCACACCCTCGGGGCCGCGAGTACCGATGCAGCTCAGCCACACGTGCGCGAGATTGTGCGGCACGTGCCGCACATCGACCGTCCGGAGCAGCTTGCCCTCGAAGAAGAAGTTGATGTAGTCGGGCGTGAACTCGAATGCGAAGGTATGAAAGTCAGCGGAGAGATCGGGCGCGCCCCGATAGACATCGCGTGAGATCCCCCCGCGGAGCGGATGCCATTCGATGATGCCGTAGGTGAACTCGTGCTCGTCGTGCTGTGAATAGTGCTCGAATGCATCGATCTCGATTCGCTCGTAGACCCGCTCCTGATCATTAAGATCAAAGTCAGACGTCGCCGCGGTCCAGAACGCCTCGTGCCATCCATACCCGGCGTCCATCTTTACATGTGTCTCGAAGTAGCCGTACTTGAATCGCTCCCGCGTGATCACGCCCCCGCAGGTCATCGGGAAACCGTCGTGCTCCTCGACGCGGAGGTCGATGCGGAGCGACCCTTGATCGACACCGATATTCCTGGGGAGGCAGATGGAGACCGTGCCTCGGGTGGTCTCACGGTAGATCCACTTCGAGGTGTCGAGCTCGTCGCCGTCGAATTCGTCGCTGAACACCAGCTCGTACCCAGCCGGTGGCTCGGCGTGTGCCGACACTCCGAACAGAGTCGCGAGCATCATGATCGCGGTCCGGGACTTGAGCATTCGGTGATCTCCTTGCTGGCGATGCCGGTGAAGACATCATCGTGTCAGGTTGAAAGTGGATCAGCGTGTGTTCGTTGTCTAGGACGATGCCGCATCCGGCGCGAGCACAGACGCATCTGTACCACTCGGAGAATGGCTTGCGTCAATCTGTGAAGTAGAGTGTTTCACTCTTGAGTCGTTGATTGTCCGTCAATCCGAGGTTCTTGTGGTCCTGACCGACTACATCGTGCTGCTGCTGTACGCCAGCGGGCTGATCGGCGTGGGGCTGTTCTTCGCGACCCGTGTGAAGAACTCATCGGACATGTTCGCCGCTGGCGGTCGCTCGCCGTGGTGGGTGAGCGGGCTCTCGGGCTTCATGACGATGTTCTCCGCGGGCACCTTTGTGGTGTGGGGTGGCATCGCGTATCGATACGGGCTCGTCGCGGTCACCATCAGCCTGTGTTACGGCGTGGCAGCGCTCGCTGTGGGTTGGACGGTCGCGGGGCGCTGGCGAAAGCTCGGTGTCAGCTCCGCCGCCGAGTTTCTCGAGCTCCGCTACGGACGGAGCCTCGTGCAGCTCTATACCTGGCTCAAGGGTTTTCTCCTCGTCTTCTTGCTCGGCGGGACGGTCTACGCACTGTCTGCGGTCGTCACCGAGCTGATCATCCTGCCACCGGAGCTTGAGCAAGGCGTCTTTGGGTTCCTGCGTGATGATGGAACCGGGCAGCTCAGCGAGTTCTGGACCTCGGTGGTCGTGCTCGCGGTTGTCGTAGTCGTCACGCTCGCCGGCGGACTGTGGTCGGTGCTTGTAACCGACACGCTGCAGTTCATCGTGCTGAGCGTCTCGGTGGTGGTCGTCGTGCCGCTGATCCTGTCGGAGGTGGGTGGGCTCCCGGCCTTTCTAGAGGGCGTGCGCGGGACCACGGTCGACGATCGGGGACGAACACTCGCCTCGCCGATCGCCTGGAACTACACGTGGCTCTTCCTGCTCGGATGGGTGATCGTTCACTACTTCAAAATCGGCGGCGAGTGGGCTTTCGTGCAGCGGTTCACCTGTGTGCCGAGCGCGCGGGACGCACGGCGCAGCGCTGTGCTCTTCGGTGTGATGTACCTCGTGAGCCCGCTGTTCTGGATGCTGCCGGCGATCGCGTACCGGCTGATCCAACCACTCCCCGAAGGGCTCGACGCGGGCGAGATCAACCGTATCGCCGAGCGGGCGTACATCAACGCGTGCCTCGAGGTGCTCCCTCCCGGCATGATCGGGCTCATGGTTGCTGCGATGATCAGCGCGACCGCTTCGATGGCTACCACGCAGCTCAACGTCTACGCCGCGGCGTTCACCAAAGAGTTTTATCACCGGGTGATCAATCCGATGGCGAGCGAGCGGCTGCTCGTGACGATGGGCCGGTTGTTCACTGTCATACTCGGAGGAATCGCCCTTGCTGGGGCGATCATCATCCCCGGAGCAGAGGGTGGGTACACCGGGTTCATCATCATGGTCACGAGTTCGCTCGCGATCCCGCTGACGATGCCGACTATCTGGGGTCTGCTCAGCAGGCGGATCGGACTCGGAGCAGCGTGGACCGCCACACTGGTCGGCGTCGGCGCTTCTCTCTTCGCGAAGATTGTGGTGCAGAGCGACGCCGCGATTGCGTTTGCTCAGTCGGGCGATGGGATTGCCGCGGTGCTCGGCCCGATCATCACACTCGCGAACGAGAACACACAGGTCAGCGACTGGGTGGTCGGGCTCGCTGCGCCAGCGGTGACGCTTGTCGTCTTTGAGCTGATGAGCCGCGGCGAGGATGCAGGGTGGGGACGTGCCCACTCGCTGCCAACGGCTGAGACGGACACATCGGTCGCGGTTCAGGCATCACACCTCCCGGCGATCATGAGCGCGTGGACGACAGCGGTCATCGGCGCCGCCATGCTGGTGCTGGCGGTCGTGCACGCCGAGCACCGCGCGACGCTTGTCGTTTTCGGACTACTACTCGGAGCCATCGGGGCTGCACTTCTTACGGTCCCCAAGGTCTTTGTCCGTCGGGGCTAGCTCGATCGCCGCAAGCGAATCATGCCTCGCGCATCCGGCGCGACTGTGACGGTGCCCGGGGGCTCATCCCGCAGGATCAACTCCCCGGCGTCGCACACCACCGCCGCGCCATCACACCACACCGTGATCGCCAGACTCTCTAGCGCACGAATAACAACCTCTCCCTGCGACGCGATCAACACCCGACACGCAGCAGGCGACAGATACATCTCGAGCGCGCCGAGTACAGCCCACCCGCATCGACGTGGGAGCATGAGCGCGAACCGGTCACCAATCGGTGGGATCTTCACGGTCGATGAGAGGTCGTCAAGACGAGCAAGCGCCCCCGCTGCGGGTTCGTACAGGAGCAGTCCCTCGGTTGGCTCGTGCCACTGCCCCGGGTCATCGAGCATCGTGCCGGCGGATGGGTAGTCGGTGGCTGCAAACATAGCATCGACGGGCACGCCCGGAGTGGTCAGGTTGTATGCGCACACCGCAGCGGCGCCGTTCGCGAGCGGCGCGACCACTCGGAATGCCTGACCATCGGTGTACGGATTGATGAACACGCTGTCAGGGAGCGGCGCCGCGGGCGCGATCGGCCGGAGCACCCGCCCGCTCGGTAGAACAAGTGGGTCGATGATCTCGCGAACGAACGCATCGGGCTCATCCGATAAATAGATCGGCCCTCCCGAGATCGCCTTGGACCGGGCCATGACCCCGCCCGCGACCACATCGGAGGAGTGGAACATGTCGTGATCACCCCAGACCGTCGGCCCGAAGTAGAGCATGTTGGCGAAGGAGTGATACAAGTGCATCTTGGCCCGCCACTCGTCGCCTTTGAGGTAATCCTCGCTACACCGGGTCACGGCGCTGTGCGCAGTGGAGAACGCACAAGTATTGTTGTGAGCCATGCAGTTGATCATGGCGTCGAACCGTGCCGCAGCGGCCGACTCGAGCGAGGCGCTGTTGGTCGCTGCGGCTTGGGCAGCATTGCCGACCGCACCACGATAGAAATTCAGATTCGCGGCCTGGTTGTCGACTTTGACAAAGTCGAAGCCGGCATCGGCGGCCCCGCCCACCATTGCGTCGTAGAACACGCGTGATGCTTCGGCATCGGGTGATGGTTGAAACACTCCAGGACGAACCTCGGTCAGATGCGCGCGAAGCTTGTCGATGCGATGATCGGCGTGAAGACCTTCCCAATAGCCATTGAAGTTGAGCCAGAGGCCCATGCGCTCGACGCCCGCGACCCTCGCGCGCGCGATCAGATCAGCGAAGCCGGACGGAAATCGAGACGGATGCGGATCGAACGACAGGAGCGCGCGATCGTCGCACCGGCGCGGATCGGTGTGGCGGGTGGACATACCATCGAGCCATCCATCATCGATGATCGCCCACCGCACGGGCACACGACTCCGGCGAATGCCATCAAAGGACTCGGCGATGCATCGCTCGTCGATCTCCGCGCGGAACGCTTCCCAGCTGCACCAGCCGAGCGACTCGAAGACCTCCGGAAATCGCTTCTCTCGACGCAGCGATAGCCGCCCGCGCACACTCGGCGCCTCGCGCGCCACTTCCCAGGCCTGCGCGCACGCGGATACAGGACACGCTGCAACCGCCACCGCGAGCAGATCAATTGCCCCCTCGAATTCTGCATGCCCGAGCGTGCCGGCCCGGAGGGTGAGATCGTGCGGCTCAGATCCGAACCAGGCGCACGCACGCTCACCCGCGATCGGCAGCGCACAGAGCACATCGCCACTCTGAAGTCGGGCGACGATCATCAGCCCACCCTCCTTCAGCTCACACAGCTCGTCCACCACGAGCGGCTGGAGCTGGTTGCACCCGTCCGGCCAGGTGACGCGGGAGGGATCGATTCCATACTTCTGAGCGCCCGCGAAGTACGCGGATCGGTCGAACGCCGGGAGCGCAACCCTCCATTCCTGAAGCACGCCACGGTCATCGGGCGTACCGACAATCGATTGTGCGCGCACGAGCCGCGCACCACACTCTCTGAACATGCTCAAATCAACCACACCCCTCGCTGGTGTGATGACCTCGGTGGTCTCAACAGTACTCGGAGCGGCGGTCATCTAGCGGTGTTCCCTCTAACGGCTAATGGGCTCTTGCCTGATCGCGGAAGCGGCGCGGGCTCATGTCGTAGTACCGGCCAAACAGGCGACCGAGATACTGCGGTGTACCAAGCCCAGATCGCGCCGCGACCTCGGGGATAGGCAGATCCGTGTGAATGAGCAATCTCGCAGCGTGGGCAAGGCGGATGCGGCGGATCTCTTCCGCCGGCGATCGACCGAGCACCTGCGCGAATCGGCGCTCGAGCACCCGCCGCGAGACCGGCACCTTCTTCAAGATGTCGGCGACTTGGATCGGACGCGTGCTGTTCTCTCGGATGAACCGCACCGCTTGGGCCACCGGCTCATCATCAATCGCCAGCGTGTCGGTCGACTGCCGGGTCATCACACCGATCGGGAGGAGTTCGAGCGCTCGCTCGGGCTCGGGCTCGCCCATCATGAGCTTCTGCAACAACTCCGCAGCCTTGAGCCCGATCTGCTCCGAAGGGGTTACCACACCAGAAAGCGGTGGAAACGTGATGTCGCAGATGAGGTCGTCATCATCACCCGCGAGCACCGCCACTTCTTCCGGGACATCAACCCCGAGACGGAAGCACGCCTCGAGTACTTCCTGGGCGCGAAAAGTTGCCCAGCAGAGAATGGCCACGGGCTTCGGCAACGTCTCGATCCAACGGCAGAGCGCCATGATCTGTGCGCCCCACGCGATGTCATCGTGCTCGCCGCCACTCGGATCGAAAACATCGCACGTATGCCCCTTTGTGCGCACAACCCGCTCAAACGCCGACACAAGCTGGCTGACGTACGCCAGACGCGACGGGCCGCAGTACCCGAAGCTTCGAAAACCGCGCTCAGCAAAGTGCTCGAACGCGAGCCTGGCAGTGGCCGCGGTATCGAGAGTCACCCGCGGGAAGTTCCGAACACCATCCAGCTCAATGCTCGAGACGTTGATCACGGGCACGCCGGCGTCTTCGAGGTGACGGGCCATCGGTTCGCTATTGATGCGCGCGATCACACCATCACCCGCCCAGCCCTCCGGCAGACGAAGAGCATCTTCTCTGCCGTGCGCATCGATCCACACACGCCACCGCGTGGTGCTCCGCACGTACGCGTGCACACCCTCGATGAGCCGGCGCCCCCATCCCGTGGCCGTATCGACCAAGACCGCGACATGAGGCGGAGACGCTTTCATCGGGTTGCCGTGACCGCGCGTGATCATCATCGAATGCGTCGGAAGACGCGAACGTAATCCACCTCCATGGCCGTGCCATCAAGCGCGTCGGTCACGGTGCCCGCGAACGCGCCAACCGCCGAACTCAGACGCACCCGCGAGGGCTCCCGGCAGTAGTCGTGCTCGACCGTGCGAACTCTGCGACCGTTGAAGTAGAAAGTGATCTCGGTCGGCGTCCACTCGGCCGCGTAGACGTGGAAGTGGTCGCTGGTCGACTCCTCGGTGATCATGAGCTCCGAATCGACATGGTGCCGTCCGGCCCAGTCGTGGACGCTGACGAGATTCTGGTTCGGGTGCCGCGCCTCCGTCATATCGATCTCGAAGTGCACGGGATCGTCTCGAGAATTATCGGTCATCAGCCAGAAGGCATTGTTGAGCCCCGTGGCGGCCCCGCACCGCAGCCGCGCCTCGAAGTAGCCGTACTGTTGCATGAACTCGCGGGTCCAGATATTCCCTGTCGTCCACACCCGGCCACCACGCGATTCCTTTCGAGTGAGCAGGCGAAGGAAGCCCTCTCGAACCTCGACATTCTCAGGCCACCGGCTGGACATGATGTGACCAGGTGCACCCGCTGCGCTCCGCCAGACGTCGGTGTCGAGGGCATCGCCGTTGAACTCCTCGATAAACGTGAGCTCCCACTCACCATCGAGTGGCGGCCCGGCCTCGAGGATCTCCTCGACGAGCCACCACAGCACGCGTGCTGCATCGCCGCGCGTTGCGACCTGATCGTCGTCTCGATCGAGTTCGGGGAGTGGGCGATGCTCGAGCCACGGACCCTGTCGTGCGACTGGGATCGGGAACGCCGCGGTCGCCATACGCAGCTCACCCACGGTCATCCGCGGGCTGCGTTCGCCCGGTGCGTCGCTCGGCATCGGCCGCTCGCCGGGGGCTGGTGGCGTGCCGGGGTCGGCCGTAGCACGCTCCCGCCAGGTGCGCCACTGGTCGACCGAGAGCCCCGAGTCGGGAGAAAACCGCTCACCATCGGATGGACCGACGACGCCCCGATTCGCCAGCCGCTGGATGGCGTACGCCGCGGGGTGACCCACAATGTCCGAGAACGTACGGTCGACCGGCTCCCACGCGCCGCCCGCTGCCGGACCTTCGACCGGTGTGTCCAGCACGAGGCTCTGGATGATCGAACCCGAACCACCCCGCACGCCAAAGCGCACCGCTGCAGCTCGGTACATCCCGCCGCCCGTCTTGCGGAGCGTCACGCCTTGCCCGGGTCCACCATCGAAGTCGAACTCACCGAGCAGCCGCCACGTGCGCGACGTCTCGCTCGGGTCCAGGGCAATCTCAACCGTCTCGACCCCGGCAGCATGCGTGATGGTGTACGTCCCGACGCCGGCATCCTCGTTGCCGTGGGCAATCACAAACACCTCAACGTGCGCACGCACCCGAGACGCAAACGCGGGATCCCAGGTCGCGACAGCGCCCGGGCTCGTCGTCCAATACGACGGTCGATCGGGCCGGTGGCCCGGCATCCCGCTGCCGTTCCATTCCTCCGAAAGCATGAATATGGGAACGGCCTGGGGCGAGGTCGCCCGAGCCGGAGCCGGCACCGAGACGCACAACAGCGCACCGACGATCCAGATGCGCACGGCAGACAAGAGGGAGTTCATTGACACACCATGCCCGCGCGACGCGAATTACTCATATGCGATGCGCAAAAGTTTCATATCAAGCCGCAAAGACGTCTATAGAATACCTATCACAATACGATCAAATCGTTTTAGAGCCTCTCGGCCGTTTGCCGCGGCCCTCACGCAAAGCCCGCTGAGCATTTCGAAAAACGGGATCGATGCGCGTCGTAAGCGTTTTACTGTCGTGCGCGTTTCGATTTGATCTGCGCGGCGCACGGCCGATGATGAAGCTGGCATGCAGGACTCCCGTGGAGTTCCACGCCAACCCTTTGGGAGGTCTGCCGTGGCAAGCCGCACCACACGCATCGGGTTCACACTGATCGAACTGCTGGTTGTCGTGGCCGTGATCGCACTCTTGATCGGTCTGCTACTCCCAGCACTCGGTCGCGCCCGCGGGGCTGCATTGACGACCACATGTCTGTCCAACTGCCGAACGATCGGGCTCGCGATGGTGATCTACGCGTCCGATCACAGCGACCAGATCGTCAAGGCGTCGTGGAACGCCGGCGAGGACGACACGACCGACACCACGTGCGACTCACCAGGGCGTGAGTTCTGGTGGGAGCTGCTGTGGACAGCAGCCGACATGCCGTCTGTCTCGAACGTCGCCGAGGCAAGTGGCCGTGAGCCGTGTGAGCAGATGGAGGACTACATCGACCGCGGCGTCGGCGCCTTCACCTGCCCCACCTTCGACGCCGAGCAGTACAGGTCGATCCCCGATTCAGCACTCGAAGGCGATGTCGGCATCAAGGTCGCGCCCAAGGCGTACGGTATCAACCAAGAGTTTCAACCTCCAAACGGCGAAACCACGATCGACTTCTTCGGCAACGAGACAACCACCGGCGAGGTCTACCCCGAGCCACTCGCGAGAATCGGCCGCGTCCGTAGGCCAACCGAAACCGCGTTCAGCGCCGATAGCGGCGGGATCAGCGTGCTGTCGAGTAAGTCGATCTCGAGACTCTCGTCGAAGCAGCCGGCAGCGAACTTAACCTCCGCTCGCCCAGCCGCAGCCGTGATCCCTCGACACCGCGATGGACTCGCCATCAATATCGCCTTCGTCGATGGCCACGCGGACACCGAAGAGATCGAAACGCTCCCACTCGCCGAGTTCAACGATTCGTACGAGGCAGAAGATCTCGATCGCACATTCTGGATCGGAACAACCAGGTAATTGCGCCGGCGCCAACGAACATCCGCACACCGGCGGTACTCGTCACGGCGCTTCTTCACCAAGACGAGATGTGTGCCGACGGAGGTCAGTCGCGTGATCGGTAGGATCGGTTCATCAATTATATGCCTCGTGCTCGCCTCGACCGCGGCCGCGGAAGCAACGCAGCTTCGCGACGACGGGGCGATCGTGCTCGAACGTGCCGGTGAGGTGCGCACATTCCGTCCGCACTTCACGCTGCTGTACACCGAATCGGATCCACAGCTCGAGATGCGCCGAGGAGACCTTGGGCGTGTGAGCTACGACGTGCCATCGTGGATGGCAGTCCATGATGAGGTGGGCGGCGTGCGAGCCGAAGACACCTCCGTTGTCGGTGGCGATGGACTCGACCCCGATGTCGTCGGTGGCAACAACGAGGGTCGGACTGCTGACCTCTTCCACGCTGCAGAGATGATCGATCTGCGTCCGAACAATGTCTCGATCGAGGACGGGGTGGCGCAGCTTGGCTTCGAGGCGGGCCGCCATGCAGCCGTTCGAGCGCGCTTCGATGCGTCGACCGAGCCTCCGCGAATCGAGGTCGAACTGACCGCAGGGCGTGATGGCTGGTACTCGCTTGGATACACGGGTGGGCCGGCTGCGAGCACATCCACGATCACAGAGATCTGGCAACCGCTCATCTGGCACGAGCAGCGGATCCCAGAACAGGCCTTCGCGACGCCGTCCTTCCAGTGCCCGCTACCCACCGCGCTCGCGGAGTGGGACGGCGTGACGGTTGGCGTCGCCGCATCGACCGACATGATCCCGTTCCAGCCGTTGCCCCGTCTCGATAACGCCCGGTTCGCCGTCACGCTGCTCGATCGCACCGGCGAAGTGCAGCCATCGGTGTTCGCACCGCTTCTCGGCGGCGCCGGGTCGTTCTTGGAACTCGGTGAGACCGTTCGTTTCATGCTGCACCCCGTGGCACACGACGCCCCGCTCGTCGACACCTACGAGCATCTCGCGCGGGAGCTCGCGGGGTTTCGTGATCGCCGCGAGAACCTCGACATCAACCTGAACGGCGTGATCGAGAACATGATCGATTACGCCATGAGTCACTACTCGCGTTTTAACGAGGAACTGCGCGGGTGCTCGTACGACACCGATGTGCCCGACGCGGTCAAGAACGTATCCGCCCTGCACCCGCTCTCGGTGGCGATCGTGACCGACGACGAGCGGATCTACCATGAGCGCGCTCTGCCGATCTGGGAGTACCTGCTCAGCCGCGAAAAACTGCTCTTCAACCTCGATCCATCGGTGACGACACAGAGCCCGTCGCGATCGATGCACGGACCCTCGGCCAATGTGAGCGAGCTCGCCTACCTGCACGCGATGAGCGGCGGGTCCGATCATGTCTCCCTGCGATACGCGCGCGAGCTGCTGGGCATGGATCGCGAGCTCAACCTCGACACGCCGGTCCGCGGCAGCTCGTGGCAAGCCAACCTCGCGCTGTGGCACGCGACGGGCGACGAGGTATACCACGACGCATTCCGGCTCGAGCTGGATCGGTATTTCCAGGAGCGTCTCAATCAACCGGCACGCGACTTCTCTGATCCATACTCGAGCGGCATGTTCTTCTGGACCAGCTTCGTGCCGAACTGGATGGATCTGCACTTCGCGTGGCGCTCGACCGGGAGCCGCAGCGTGCTCGGCGCGGCTCACGATGGTGCTCGCCGGTTCACTACCTTCACGTGGCTCGCACCCCAACCGACAGATGGGACCGTCCGCGTCAACAAGGGCGGCACAGCACCCGTGTACTGGTACCTGGAACACCAGGGGCACCGACCGATCGCTGCGGACGAGCGCGATGTGCCAGCCTGGTGGGTCGACGCTCTCGGCCTGACCCCCGAGAGCTCCGGCACCGCAAGCGGGCACCGCGGCATCTTTATGGCGACGTACGCGCCCTTCATGCTTCGCATCGCCGCCGAAACGGGCGAATCGTTCCTCCGCGATGTCGCACGTGCATCGGTCGTGGGACGGTACCGCAACTTCCCGGGCTACCACATCAACACCGAGCGGACCGATGTGTTCATGCAGGCCGAGTACCCGCTCCGTGAGCACAAGGCGCTCAGCTACAACTCGTTCCACTACAACCACCCATGGCCGATGATCGCCACGCTTATCGACTACTTGGTCTCCGATCTGGCCGCGGCCTCCGATGGGGCAATCGACTTCCCGGCCCGCTTCGTCGAGGGCTACGCGTACCTGCGGCAGCGGGTGTACGGCGACCGCCCTGGCCGGTTCTACGACATCGACGGGGTGCATCTCTGGATGCCGCGCGGGCTCGTCGACGCCGGGCACCCGCAGCTGAACGTACTGACCGCCCGCACCGACGATCAGATCGTCGTCGCCCTCGTGAACCAGTCCGACCGGATGGTGCGCACACAGGTGCAACTCGATACAAGCCTTGCAGGTCTGAATCACAGCACGCTCCCGGTCCGTATCTGGCGGGATAACACACCGGTCGATGGTGGTACATCGATCCACCAGGGCATGATCGAACTCGAGGTCTCACCCCACGGACTGACCGCATTCGCAGTTGGTGCGTGCCAGCCTGTACTCGGCGCGATGACGCGCGCCCGAAACGAGCTTCGCCCACTAGGACCACACAGCCATCGCGAACTCGAGGCCGGCGACTCCCGCGCTATGCTCCTCACACAGGGGCGCAGCCTGACAAGCGGGTACGTGTACTCCAGGCTCGACATGGGTGAACTCGACCGCGTCGACCTGTCGTACCGACTCGATGATGATCCATGGACGGAGATCACCGACAAATCGTTCCCGTTCGAGTTCCGCTTCGACGTCCCGGATCACGTCAGCAGCGCCGAGATGCGTGTCACCGCGACGCACACCAATGGCAAGGTCGAGCGATCACCTGTCATCGATCTGCTTCGCGAGAGCCGGATCCACAGCGCAGCGGAGGGCGACTCGTGATCGTCGACGGCCCACGCGATGCGCGCACATTCCGCACGGAGCGACTGAGCGCCGATCTGGTGATCGTGGGAGGCGGGATGGCCGGCGTGTGCGGCGCCATCACCGCGGCGCGACAGGGAGTGCGTGTCGTGCTCGTGCAAGATCGCCCGGTGCTGGGCGGAAACGCGGGCTCCGAGGTGCGGCTGTGGATTCTCGGCGCGACGTCGCACATGGGCAACAACAACCGGTGGGCCCGAGAAGGTGGTGTGATCGACGAGATCCTGGTCGAGAATATGTACCGCAACCCCGAGGGCAACCCGGTCATCTTCGACACGGTGGTGCTCGAGAAGGTTGTGAACGAGCCCAATATCACGCTGCTGCTCAATACCTCGGTATACGAGGTCACCAAGCGCGATGCCGACCGGATCGCCTCGGTGCGGGGGTTCTGCGCACAGAACCAGACGGTGTACGACCTCCACGCCCCGCTCTTCTGCGATGCATCGGGAGATGGTGTTGTTGGATTTCTCGCTGGCGCCGCGTTCCGCATGGGCGCCGAGTCGAAAGACGAGTTCGGGGAAGGCTTCGCGCCGAGCGAGCGATTCGGAGAGCTGCTCGGTCACTCGATATACTTTTACACCAAGGACCAGGGTCGCCCGGTCGAGTTCATCCCACCGAGCTTCGCGAAGCAGAATCTCGACCCGCACCTCAAGGCACGCAACTACAAGGTCGACCACCACGGGTGCCAGCTCTGGTGGCTGGAGTACGGCGGACGGCACGACACCATCCACGACACCGAGCGCATCAAATGGGAGCTCTGGTCTGTCGTCTACGGCATCTGGGACCACGTCAAGAACTCGGGCGAGTACACCGATGTCGACACACTTACGCTCGAATGGGTCGGCCTCATCCCCGGCAAACGCGAGAGCCGACGGTTCGAGGGGCCGTACATCCTCACACAGCAAGACCTCGTCGAGCAACGGACCTTCGACGACGCGGTGAGCTTCGGCGGCTGGTCGCTCGACCTGCACCCGGCCGATGGGGTCTACGCCGATGGCCCCGGGTGCGTGCAGTACCACAGCAAGGGCGTCTACCAGATCCCGTACCGATGCCTGTTCAGCCGGAATATCTCGAATCTCTTCCTCGCGGGTCGGATCATCAGCGCGAGCCATGTCGCGTTCGGATCGACACGGGTGATGGCGACGTGCGCACACAACGCGCAGGCTGTCGCAGTCGCTGCAGCGATGTGCATCACGCGTGGTGCGCGACCGGCCGACCTGATCGGACCACACGCGATGCGAGAGCTTCAGTCGCGCCTCCTGCGCACCGGTCAGTTCATCCCGGGTGTATCGCACACGGACACAACCGATCTCATGCAGGTATGCGACATCTCGGCCTCGAGCGAGCTGGCCTTGAGTGAGACCAAACCGTCCACCGATCCGCTCCGATTGACGCACGGAGCGGCGGTGATGCTGCCGGTGCGTTCGGGAGAGCGCGTCGATTGTGAGTTACTCGCTGATGTGGAGGACACCACCGAGCTCGTCCTCGAACTCTTCGCGAGCGAGCGTAGCAATAACCACACGCCGGATCTGAAGCTCGCCGAACAACGGATCACCCTCGAGGCCGGGACAAATCGTCCAATCGAAGCAGCATTCCCGAACGCATCGATGCCACACGACGGGTACGCCTTCATCATCTGCCGCGCCAACGAGAACGTCCTGGTACACCGCAGCGATGTGATCATCCCAGGCGTGCTCGCCCTGACCGATCGGATGAACGGACGCGTCGCCACGAGCAACGTGCAGCGCCCACCAGATGACTCGGGGATCGACACCTTCGAACTCTGGCGGCCCGACCGTCGCCCCAAAGGGCACCTGCTCGCCATGAAATCAGCCACGCCGATCGCGATGTTCGGGCCCGAGAACGTGACCAATGGCGTGGCGAGACCGACCAGTGCGCCCAACGCGTGGGTGGCGTCGCCCGACGATCCGCACCCGGTGCTGTACCTGCGGTGGGATTCCGATGTGACGATCGGCCGAATCGAACTCAGCTTCGATACCGACTGGGATCACCCCATGGAGTCCGTGCTGATGGGTCATCCGGAGCGGGTCATGCCAAACTGCGTGCGTGCGTTCACGGTGCGCTGCCCGGGCGGGCTCGTCGTACACCGACAGGCGAACAACCATCAGACCCGCGTGGCGATCGACTTCGACAAGCCGATCGTGACCCGCGGGTTGGTCATCGAGGTGGAACACCCGGCGCCGAACGCTCCGGCCGCGGTGTTCGAGATTCGTGCGTACGAGCAGCCGGGCGAGAACCGCTCGCTCGGCTCGGGAGCGTCTGATCAAGAGAACCTGCGGCTCCGATCGGCGGCCGCGCTGGAGTGTCAGTCATGAAGAATATGTGGAGAGTGTCACTCGCTGGGCTCATCGCCCTTGCCGGTCAATCCGCGGCGTTGCCACCGAGCAACATCCCCGGCCTGTTCTCGACGACCTTCGAGGATCAGTTCCAAGGCAGCACGCTTGATACCAACGCGTGGGTCGCCACCGACACCTGCACGTTCGAGGGCATCTGCCGATTCCCGGCGAACGTCACGTTCAACGGCGCCGGGCTGCTCCAGCTCGAGACGCAGGCCGCCGACCCGATGGCCGGCCTGCCGGCCGACTTCACAACAGGACGCATCGATACGCTCGAGAGCTTCGGGCCCGGGTTCATCGAGATCCGCTATGCGGCCACCGCCTACTCCGGGATCAACAACTCCGTGTTCGCGACCGGTGGCGCCTCATTCGGCCCCGGCTCCGCCCGGCTGCTCGACCCCGCCGATTTCAACGACTGGGATCTCGTGCTCGCCTTCGACGACTTCACACTCCCAACACCCAATGGCTCCACCGGACAACAGTTCGAGGTCACCCTCGGCTCGGGCGATCCCTTCCCCGCTGCAGCGGATCTCTCCGATACCGGCACCTTCAACACCTACGGCGTCTACTGGACCGAGGCCAACGAACTCATCTGGTTCGCCAACGGCACGGCACTCGAGCGGTATCAGATCCCCGATTCTGCAGAGTTCTCCAACGACGTCCGGTGGGCGATCGCGACCGCGATCCGCGGCACAGACTTCGGCATTGTCGACCCCAACGTGGTCGGCACTCTGATGAATGTCGATTTCTTCCGCATCTCGCACCAGAATGACATCCTCTTCGCCGCCGATTCGTTCGACTATGACGCGGGCTCGATCGCCGGCACGAACGGCGGCCAGGGCTTTGTGAGCGCCGGTTCGTGGGGCGTCGAGTCGGGCACGGTCGACGTCTCCGCCAACAGCCTCACCTTCCCCGGCCTCGATGTGGTCGGTGGCACCGGCGATCGCGTCGTCGTCTCGAACCCCGGCAGCCCCGTCCTCGCCGAGCGCACCCTCACGACCGACACCCGCGTCGAGGCGAACAGCGGGCAAGACCGCTGGGCCGCTGTACTCGTGAGCAAGGACGACGACGGCGCGTTCAACGTTCGCTTCCGCCGCACCGACGGCATCTCACGGTGGGGTTTCGGCGTGACCGCCGACGAAGAGGTCAGCGCCGAAACGCAGGCCCCGGCCAACACCTCCGCCACCGGTCTCGTCCCGGTCAACCAGGACTTCCTCATCGTCTCCCGCTTCGACAGCAACACCGCCGGGAACGAAGTCAGCGCCGTCGCGATCTACACCGACGGTGACCTGCTACCCGCGAGCGAGGACGACTTCATCCCGATCATCACCGACTCGGTCGGTAGCACAGTGTTCATGACCGAGCTCGCGCTCGAGGTCCTCTCGGGCACCGTCGAGATCGGCACCGTGCGCGTCGGCACCTCGCTCTCCGATGTCCTCATCGATCCGATCAACCCCCAGATCGCCGAGGAGTTCGATTACACCGGACAGACCGCACTCAACGGCCAGGGCACTGCTGCGAACGGATTCGCCGGCGCATGGACGGCACCCGCCGAGTTCACGCTCTCCGACGATGATGTCACCATCGCGCTGCCAGACGCCCCCAACCTCGACGACCTCGCCGGAACCGGCAATGCCGTGACGATCGCCAACGGCTCCGCCATCCGCGAGTACACCCAGAGCCTCAGCCTGACCCAGGACGATGCGCAGTACCTCAGCTTCCTCGCGCACCAGACCGGCAACACCACACTCGAAGTGGAACTCGAGGACACCGCGGGCAACGTCCGCTGGCGGGCCGGCATCCAGGACGGCAGCGCCGTGCTCGGCGGCGTTGTGGCAACCGCCTCGAAGAGCCTCAGCCTGCCCCCGCTCGGACCCGCAGCAGGCGACAATAGCATCGTCCTCGGAAGCGGCTTCGGCGGCATTCAGCGACGGCTCGCAACGAGCATCAACATGGGCTCAAACTCCAACGAGTACGTCTTCGCCGCCCTGGTGAACCGCGCCGCCAACGCCATCGTCGAGTTCAACTTCCTCACCGGCACCACCGCCCGGTGGGAGAGCGAGATCCAGGCCGACGGCACGATCGTAGTCGACACCTTCTCCGCGGAGCGATCCTCCACGAGCGGCGTCGCGCCGACCGACGAGACCTTCCTCTTCCTCGTTCACGTCGACCCGACAAATAGCGCATCGAGCGATGTCATCCAGGCCAAGGTCTTCCGCGACGGTGATGTGATCCCCACATCCCTCGACGACATCGACTGGGATGTGACCTCCCCGACCGGCAACACCAACACCTTCCTCAACACCCTTCAAATTCGGGCCGGCGGCGGCGCGGTGCAAATCGACGAGATCATCCTCGCCAACCTCGATGTCACCGGCACAACGCCCGAGGATATCGGCGATGCCCTGCCGCCGAACGGCACACCCGAGGTGACCGACACCTTCGACTACGCCGCTGGCTCGCTCGAAGGGCAGAACGGCGGGACCGGGTGGAGCACCACCGACGATATGGGCGACCCGCTCGGCGACTACGAAGTCACACTCGCCGGCAATGGAAGCCCCGCGCCCACACTCAGCGTCGGCACCGGGAGTCTCGACTACCCAGCGACCGTCGGCGGGTTCGCGGGCGAGACCGTCTTGGTGCTCTCACGGATCCAGACCCGCTCCTCAGGCGCCGACGAAGTCCGCGTCAAGGTCTTCACCCCCGGCCAGACCATCCCGGCCAACGACCGCCTGATCGACTGGGACCTCATCGATGCCTCCAGCTCGGGCGCCTTCGTCCGCAATCTCCGCGTCAAAGCAGCAAGCGGCCCCGGCGGCTCGTCCGTAATCGATGAGGTGAAAGTCGGCACAACACTCGCGAGCGTGACCGACTTCTCTGCGCCCGCCCCCGGCCCCAACAACTGCCCGGGCGACACCGACAACGACAACGACGCGGACGCCGACGACTTCATCAGAGTCCTCGTCGGCTTCGGCACCACCGAGGGCGCGACCCAGCTCGACGGCGACTTCGACAGCGATGGTGATGTCGACGCCGACGACTTCATCACCATGCTCGTCGCCTTCGGCACCACCTACGACGGGACACCCGCGTGTAACGCGCTCTGATGCCGCCCTCTGCATCCCAGTGGATCGAAACAGCCGCGCCGAGAGCAGAAACGACCGCGCCCAACCACGACCAACTCGTGGGATGCGTCGAATAAACACACACAGGCGCTCGCTGGGAGACCGGCGGGCGCCTCTTCGATCACACGCACGGTCGGACTCGACTCACCAGTTTGGGAGCACGCGAGATGACAACGGCTGGTCAGGCCACACGAGCAAGAGTGATGTCGGCCGCGGCGGGCCTGGTGATCGCGGGGACCGCGACCGCCCAGGGATCCGCGGCGCCGGCGATCGATCGCGGGTGGCGGCAGCCGTTCATCGACGAGTTCAACGGCGCGACCCTCGGCCCAGCCTGGGAGATCATCGCCAACTACCCAAAGTTCACCACCATCCAGTCGGCGCGCATCCCCGAGAACGTCGTCGTCGAGAACGGCATGATGCGGCACCTCATCAAGAAGGAGACCGCGGTCAACCCCGATGACCCCACCGACATCTACACCTGGACATCGGGCTACGTGCAGACCAAGTTCTTCCGCCAACGCTCCGGGTTCTGGCAGACCAGCATGCGGATCGCCGGCGCGACCGGTCTGAACAACGCCTTCTGGGCGACCACCGAGGGCACCCCGCCCGAAACCAACTTCGAGCTCGACTTCGTCGAGGCCCACTACCCCTCCAACCCGCACTTCAACTGGCACGCCTGGCGGTGGCCCGACCCCACCACCAAGCGAGCCTACCCATCCTCGATCAACACGCTCGGGCCCGATTTCTCCACATCGTTCAACACGTTCGGCATGCTCTGGACCGAGGGCAACGACTTCGTGTTCTACGTAAACGGCGTCGAGCACCACAGGGTGGTGCCCAACGCCGACGAGCCCACCCTCGGCGGACCCGATCGAGCCGCGGACATCAAGTACTCGACCGCTGTCATGACCTTCGGCGGCCCGATCGTCGACGAACTCGATGGCGAGTCCATGGATGTCGACTGGGTTCGGGTCTACTCGATCGAGGATGCGCTGCTCACCGAGGACAGCTTCAACATCTCGACGCCGCTCGCCGGCGGCACCGGATGGGGCGCCACCTGGAACACACCGCCCGGAGCGAACGCCGCGTTGCTCCCGACGAGCCTCGACCCCGGCATCTCGAGATACCGAGCGCCGGCCAACGGCTCGCTCGACCTCGGGGCGATCGGCGCGCCCATCTCGCGCTTCATCGAGCTCCAACAGCGTTTCAATTACAACACCGATGCAACCTGGTTCCTCTCTTTCCTCGTCAACCGTGCGCCCACAGCGGGCCTCCGGCTCGAGTTGATCTCCGGGGATTTCACACGCGGGCTCTACGAGGTCGGCGTCGACGGCACCATCACCACAGCCATGGATGACAGCCTGGCCATCTCCTCGCAGACCATGCCGAGCGGTGAGGATGTGCTCGTCACGATCATGATCAAGTCACGCCCCAGCTGGCAGCCGGTCGCCGTCAACTCGGGTACCTCCATCCAGAACGATGAGATCTACACGCGGATCTGGACCAGTGGGGACACGCTCCCCGAGCAGGCCCCACTGCTCAACGAATGGCACACGCAGGCCGCCGGCGGTACCACACAGGCGCCGTCCGTGCTGAGGCTCACGCCCCTCGGCACCGGATCCGTCATCGTCGACGAGATCCGCACCGGCAACACCTTCGCCGGTGCCACGGCCACGCTCAGCGTCGGAAACTGCCCCGGCAACGCCGGTGCCCGCACCGACTTCTTGGACAACACCACCGACAGCTTCGATACCGCGGCGTATCTCCGAGCCCTGGCGAACACCGAACTCTGGACCGACTACTCGGGCGATGCGCTGCTCACCGCCGAGGATGTCGAGAACTTCCTCGGCTGGCTCGAGGCGTGCGACTGAGCCGGTGGCCCATCATCTACACGCACCCTGCCATCTGAGCGCAGGGCTGTGCCCCGAGCAAGGCACGCACGGGGGCTAGAGCATCCCAAGTCAATTCGTCGCGGGTGCCCCTGGCGGCTTGCC
>JBCDJJ010000034.1:0-36151 GCA_038747915.1 Planctomycetota bacterium
CAATTCGTCGCGGGTGCCACTGGTGGCTTGCCCACCAGTGCGAACGCCAAAGCCCTTGAACACTGGCGGGCAAGCCGCCAGTGGCACGCAAGTCCCGGAGTCGGTCGATCCACCGCGAAGACTGGCGAGACGAGTTGACTTAGTCTGCTCTAGTCACCGGCTGCGGCGGCGGCGAGCACCGTGTCCGGCACGTTCTCGCCCTCGAGCACGAAAGCGGGCAGTGTGTCGCGCCGGACGAGGTGCCGACCGTTGGGCTCGCCTGTATCCATGTCGATCGGGCGGATGTATGGCCAGTCGTACTGGAAGCTGATCAACGGGGCGTGCGAGACACCGCCCGACTTGAGGTACTTGAAGAGGTTGATCCGGCCGGTTTTCTCGTCGAGGCGCCACTGGCCACGGTGGGTGGGCCCCGGGACGCGTTCGGCCATGACGCGCTGAAAGATGAATGTGCCGTTCTCGGCGAGCTGGAGGTAGGCCGAGCCGCGGCGGACGGCGCCGTCCTGGATCCAGTTGCCGACGTGGGCGGGCGGTCCAGCGGGTTCGCTCGAGCTGCACCCACCGAGGGCGAGCAGCGGGAGCGCCGTGATCGCTGTCAGGGCAGCAGCGAGGGACACAGGGAGACGGCTTGGCAGCATGCGGATGCTCCGACTGAGTTCGCAACTCAAACGGTGCGGACAGTGCGGTGGGGTCGCAAGCGGAGCCCCCGGAACATGGCGCGGATCGAGGGCGGGGAGTCGGCATGACGCGCGCCGGCTGCACGATCGGGAGGGTTCGTCCTAGAATCCTGACTCGGGTCGGCGTCGAAGAGGCGTCGGCGTGAGGCGGCTGCGGCCGCACATTCGAAGCATGCCGGCGTGTTCGGCATGTGGTTTCTCCTGCACCCCCGCCTGCGAAAGGGCCCGCACATGGCAGAGACGCACTACGACCTCATCGTGATCGGCGGCGGACCGGCGGGCTACGTCGGCGCGATCCGGGCTGCTCAGCTCGGCATGAAGGTCGCGTGCATCGAACGGGCCAAGCTCGGCGGTGTGTGTCTGAACTGGGGGTGCATCCCGAGCAAGAGCCTGTTGGCCAACGCCGAGCTGTACCACCGCGTGGCGCACGAGGCCGAGGAGTTCGGCCTGGCCTTTGACAACCTGAGCGTCGACTGGCCGAAGGTGATCTCGCGTTCGCGCGACGTGGCGGGCAAGCTCAACAAGGGTGTCGAGTTCTTGTTCAAGAAAAACAAGATCACGCACATCGTGGGGCACGCAAAGATCGAGTCGGGGCGGACCGCCTCGGGCCCGTGCCGGGTGGCGATCCACGATGTGGAGGTGAGAGAGACCATCACGCACGCGCCGGCGGAGGTCGGCGCGAAGCGGGAGACGATCACGGCTGACAACATCATCATCGCGACCGGTTCGGTGGCGCGCGATCTGCCCTTCGCGCGGTTCGATGGGGAGACCATCATCGGTGCTCGGGAGGCGATGACGCTTCCGGTGCAGCCGAAGAGCCTGGTCGTCGTGGGTTCGGGCGCGATCGGGATGGAGTTCGGCTACTTCTACAACGCGTACGGCACCGAGGTGACCGTGGTCGAGATGCTCGACCGCATCCTGCCCGTCGAGGACTCGGATGTTTCCAAGGCACTGGCGAAGATCTACAAGAAGCAGGGGATGACCTTCAAGACGGGGTTCACGACGACGAACGTCGAGAAGACGGTCGACGGCGTGAAGGTGACGATCGCGCCGTTCAAGGACGGCAAGGCCGACGAGAGCAAGGCCGAGACGATCGAGGCGGACAAGGTGCTGCTGGCGATCGGTGTGCGTGGTCGGTACGACGGGCTGTTCGACGAATCACTCGGCATCGAGACGGTGAAGGACCACATCAAGACCGATTACACCCCGCTCGAACCGGGCGATGACCCCTCGCCACGGCTGACGTACAAGACGAGCGTGGAGGGTATCTACGCGGTGGGCGATGTGATCGGTCCGCCGTGGCTCGCGCACGTGAGCTCGGAGGAGGCGGTGGTATGCGTGGAGCGGATCGCGGGGCACGACCCGATCGCGATCGATTACTCGGTGGTCCCCGGATGCACCTACTGCCACCCGCAGATCGCGTCGGTCGGCTTCACGGAGGATGCGCTCAAGCGGAACGGGCTCAAGAAGGGCGAGGACTACGAGGTGGGCCAGTTCCCGCTGACCGCGCTCGGCAAGGCGATCGCGACGCGAAACACCGATGGGTTTGTGAAGATCATCAAGGGTCTGCCGCGCGGTGAGATCCTCGGGGCGCACATCCTGGGTGATCAGGCGACGGAGCTGATCTCGGAGCTGACGCTCGCGCGGCGGCTCGAGGCGACGACCGAGGAGCTCAACGTGACGATCCACGCCCACCCGACGATGCACGAGAGCGTACACGAGGCGAGCCTCGCCGCGGATGGCAAGGTGATCCACATGTAACGACCGCGGGGCGATCTCGCATGAATCGAGAGTACACGTGTGACGATCAAAGCGGTTCTCTTTGACTTTGGAGACACCCTTGTCTCGTATGTGTTGGAGCATCGAGACAGCCAGATCGAGTTTCTTCGGTCGTTTTTTCGAGACGAGCTCGGTCGGTTTGGCAATGATCACGGGGTGAGTGCGTCCTTGGAGCAGCTTGCTTCGGCGCTGAACCGCGAAGAGCCGGATGGCCGTGTCGTTCCGTTTCGTGAGCGAATCTCGCAGCCCAGGATCCTCGGCCACGCAGCGGTCGGGCTCGAGCGTGAGATCGAGCAGCGGATCTGCGACGGCGTCTTCTCGACCGCGAGGAAGTACGACGATGTCGATGATGTCGTGAACGACCTGCGCTCTCGGGACCTCAAGGTTGGCATCGTGTCGAACTTGCCCTGGGGAACGGACCCATCGGTGTGGCACCCGGAGTTCGCGCGGCATGGGTTTGGCCTCGGCCGGGTGGACACCATCGTCTGCTGCGGCGATGTGGGCCACCGAAAGCCCAATCCGGCGGCGCTGCACGCAGCGACTCGAGCGCTCGGGCTCGAGTGTTCTGAGGTCGTCTTCGTTGGGAACTCGATCGCCTCGGATGTCCTGGCTGCGAAGAACGCGAACATTCGGCCGATCCTCATCGATCGGCATGATCGTGATCAGGAACTCGAAGGCGTTCGCGTGATCAAGACGCTGAAAGAAGTGGTGGATCTCGTGTGTTAGCGAGTCGCACTTCTTGCGGCTCGCGTGCGGCCGTAAGAGGGGGACGTTGGTGCGGCTGGGTGCGTGGCCTCTGGGGGGCGAATGTTTGTGGGAGCGAGACGCTCCCACCACGGTGCTGACGATGCGAGGTGCGATCATCGAGCAGGATCTGATCCGCCCGCTTGGAGCTTTGGCTGGTCAGTATTCGCTCTCGTGTGACGGAACCCCCCGCCCAACATGGGGAGGGTTTTTATCATTAGGGGATTGACCTGCTGCGGTGATCCCGTAGATTCTTCGCCAACTTTGCCCAGCGCTCGTCCCGACGCGAGCGAGAAAGGTGGCGGTATGGCAGCGTGGTCACGGTTCAATCTTCCCTCCCAAGCGATCGAGGTGCTCGGCGCCGCGCCCGAGGTGGCGATGGGCTTCTCGGTCGATGATCTAGTCGAGCTCGCGGTCCGCGACGCGGACGGGGCGGGTGTGCATCGCGTCGCGTACGACGTGAACGGGCAAGATGTGCTCGAGGCCACTGTGTCTCGCGTGCGCAACGGCGTCGCAGCCAACTACGCCGAGCCGTACATGCGCCGGCGCGACCCCGATTGCATGGTGATCGGCGATACGCAGCCGACGAACAAGCCGACGTTCGCTGAGCGGTTCGGCGAGCCGTTCGACGGGCTCCGCGAGGAGACCTTCGCCTGGCTCAAGACGCAGCGGCTCGCGATGTTCGCCTTCATGGCGGGCGTCGGCGACGAGGCGCTGCCGGCGCTCGCGATCGCTCCAGCCAACGCGGGGTTCTTCGCGCTCGGGCTCTCGATGCTGCAGGGCATCTTGAGCGAGGACGAGATCCCGGATGGGTACGAGCCGCGCGCGATCATCTACACCGCGCCGCCGTTCCGCCACACGCGTTTCGACGGCCGGCAGATCGTCGTACACAACCGGCGCGACGGCCTGCACGAGCTGTTCAGCTACAACCTCTACCCCGGTCCTTCGGCGAAGAAGGGCATCTACGGCGTGCTGCTCAACCTCGGGGAGAGCGAGGGGTGGACGACGGCGCACTGCTCGACGGTCCGCGTGACCACGCCGTACGACAACCACGTGGTGTTCATGCACGAGGGCGCCTCGGGTGGCGGCAAGAGCGAGATGCTCGAGCACATCCACCGCGAGGCCGATGGTCGCCTGGTGCTCGGGCGGAACACGGTGACCGGCGAGCGTCGGCACGTGACGCTACCCCGCGGGTGCGATCTGAGCCCCGTGACCGACGACATGGCGCTGTGCCCGCCGCGGCTCCAGGCGAGCGATCTCAACGGTGGTTCCGGGCCGCGCAAGCTCACGCTCACGGACGCGGAGGACGCGTGGTTTGTCCGTGTGAACCACATCGACCGGTACGGGGTGGACCCGCACCTCGAGTCGCTGTGCATCAGTCCGGGCCGGGCGCTGCTGTTCTTGAACATCGATGCCGCCCCTGGCTCGACCGCGCTGATCTGGGAACACATCCAAGACGAGCCGGGCAAGCCGTGCCCGAACCCGCGGGTGGTGATCCCGCGTGCAGCGGTGCCGGGTGTGGTTGACGGTGCGGTGACCGCCGATGTGCGCTCGTTCGGCGTGCGCACGCCGCCATGCACGGGTGACCATCCGACGTACGGCATCCTGGGCCTGTTCCATGTGCTGCCGCCGGCGCTGGCGTGGGTGTGGCGGCTCGTGGCGCCGCGTGGGCACGCCAACCCGTCGATCGTGGACACGGGCGGGCTGAGCAGCGAGGGCGTGGGCTCGTACTGGCCGTTCGCCACCGGCCGGCGGGTGGAGCACGCGAACATCCTGCTTCGCCAGATCCTGTCGACGCCGGACACGCTCTTCACGCTCGTGCCCAATCAGCACATCGGCGCGTGGCGGACGAGCTTCATGCCGCAGTGGCTGATGCGCGAGTATCTGGCTCGGCGCGGGTCGAACCCGTTCGAGCCCGATGCGCTCACGCCCGCGCGGTGCCCGGTGCTGGGGTATGCGATGCGGAACATCCAGATCGAGGGCACGGTGATCCCGACGTGGTTCCTCCGCACCGAGACGCAGCCCGAGGTCGGCGAGGCGGGCTACGACGCGGGGGCACGCGTGCTGCTCGACTTCTTCGCAAGCGAGCTGCAGCAGTTCTTGGACGATGCGGATTTGCACCCGTACGGGCGGCAGATCATCGAGGACTGTCTCGGTGGCGCCGAGATCGAGCGCTACGAGGAGCTGTCCAAGGTGGTTGATGTGGATGACGCGGTGGGCACCGCGGCGTGAGTTTCGGGTGGTACTGGCTGACAAGCAGCCAATAGTACCCGGCGTCGCGTCATAGGCGTGACCAGTTCTCGGACTTAGGTCATGGGCGTTGTGTCAGCGCTGCATTTCAAGTTATCGAGAACATGAATCGATCCATATGAGAGGTCACCATCTCCAATCCAGCTAATTTATGTATTAGGGTACACGGTGATATCTACATATGCCGTTGCTTGGTTTCCATTAATGTCTTCAACGGTGTAGCTGAAGCTATCGGTGCCAATAAAACCCGCAAAAGGCGTGTATGTAACTGATCCGTCACCATTTAGTGTTACTGTACCGTTGGCTGGTGATCCGAGCGCGACAATTTGAAGATCTTCACCTTGATCGTTCTCGGTCGGGATGACCTGAATTTGACCATCGGCGTTCACGCAATAGCAATCGTCATCAGGGACCACCGGGACAGATGCGATTGCACCAAGGACCACAGCAAGCATCTGTATTACCATGTCACCTCTCCGAGAGTACTCTGCTGAACGACAACCGCCTGATTTCTGATGCGCATCAATCGCACTCCTCACCGAGTCGTTGTAGTATCAATACCAATAACTGATCACGACTTGCGCCATCAATCAGTGTATCGTCTTTACTATCCTCTTCGGCTGCCAGAGTAGTGATATCTTGCATCGTAATGATGCGATCGCCATCGCGATCCAGAATCAGGCAATGGCAGCACGAGCTGGCAGGGGCCACAAAGACTCCCTGCGGTCTTCCGTCGGACAACGAGCCGATCTCGGCTTTTCCGATAAAGCTGCTTGGATAGACAGAATCTAGTTCACGTAGGACTGTTTCTAATTTGTGTGATTGGTCATTGATCCACGCATCAGATTCTAATTCTCCTGTGGTGTTATTCACCGAAAGTGATAGATCAATCCAAGTGTCTTCAAGTCCTTCGATATCAATTATCTGGTGAATCACCGCGGCGGAGGCGGGTTGGCCGAGAACGAGAACTTGTGGTGAGATTGGTCCCGCGCCACGTGCCTCAACGAGCGCGAGCTTCGCCCCAGCGTCAGAAACCTTTAGATACCAGGCGATGCCTGAGAAACATCCTCGCTGGAAAGAAGAGAGCTGGCCGAAGGGATCACCCCGGCCGAACCCCACGCAAGGATTCCCAATGCCATACACGGCGTGAAGCTCGTACCCCATCACGTCGCTCTTTGTGATGGTCTCGGCGGGAACGAATGTTCGCAAGTCTATGCGGCTGCTGGGTGCGTCAGCATCAGCCAGTCCGCTGCTGATCACGACCGACTCGACATGATCACATCCAACGCATGCTGCTCTGCGCCGTATCGAATCGTATGCGTGCTCCCAGGCATCAACGGCACCTGCAGGCAGCGGAGTAACCACTGCACCGCCCGCGTTGCCGAATTTCAGCAGCTGGTACGTCTCCCCGGCCGCAATAAGATCGGGATCCGATTCAAACCACTGCTCTGACGACGTGCCGCGGCGCTCGGGCTCGATGGAAGCAGGCGTGCTGGGCGCAATGAGCGGCTGCTCGGCACCAAATGGTACATGCAGCGTGATCTGCTCTCCATCCGCCTCCGCCCGAACACCGGTTCCCGCACTCCACATCTTCACTCGCGACCGAGGTGCCTCGGCGACCCCGCACCGTGAAACCCACTCGGGACCGCTTCTACCAGCCTGCGCTGTTGCAAATTGTCCGTCCAGCACGACTCCATCGACCGCGATGCCGTCACCGTCTCTCAGGGATACAAATACTGTTTGTCTATTAAATATAGATCCTGGTATCGTAATAATACTATAGGACGTATTGCCATCACACATACTCGTCGGATGCGCGATATGATCAGTATGTATCCATTCGTGGTCAGTCACTACATATGCCTGACCCGGACTCAGAATTACATCTATTGGCAGAGATATCACTCGATAGCAACAATCAATGTCACGGTCGTGAATGGTAATTGTGTATCCCTCGAGAGAGACGTCGAGATCGGAAGCATTGATAATCTCGATAAACTCTGTGGCCGCTTGGCCGATCGTGAAGCCGCTCACTTCCGAGATGAGGATGTCGGGTGAGGCGGATTCATGAGCTATCGAGTCAATAGAATCTTCCAAATCATTTACTAGTTCGGGGCCAATCGGATTCTCTGAAAGTAGGATCGATGTCGCGCGCAGACATGACCGATAGCGTTCTTGATCCAGCAACTCGCGGTCGCAACCGTGAAGTTGCGCTGAACGAGAGGCACGCCACGTCATATAGTCAGCAAAGGATGGGACACCGAATTCCTGGGCATACTCGGCTGCCAAATACGCAAGACTTGGGTCCTGGTTTTCTTCCGCCAGTTGAATGAGCTCGAAGAGAGCGACCTCGTGCGTGCCAAATGCAAGCTGTTGCTCTGTCCGGTCCCGCTTCAGGTCGTCATAGTCTTGCCACGATAGTGCTCGCAGGAAGCTGTGCGCCGCCTCGCTAGCCTCTCCACGGTCACGTCGATCCCGTGCATCACCGAGCTGCAATCCGCCAGCATTTGGCCCCCAGCTTGGATCTGCTGTTGACAGGGCGTGCGAACGCCATCGGGTGGCGCGCTCGGGCTCTTCGCCACGACGGAGGCGATCCCAGACGGCGTACGCGGCCTTTGAACGGCTCTCCGGCTCTCGGCACATGCCCGACATTGTGGTAGCGAGTTCGCCGAACGAGTCATCGACCACGATGCGCCGTGCCGCTTCCCACGAGAGTAGTGAGGTGACAGCGGATGGCTCATCTTCAAAGACCCCCGGATGGAGTGAACACTCGGCGAGGAGTCGGTCCACCTTCGCAGACAGCGGCGCAGTGTCGTCACCGACCAGGACTCCACTCGCGAGTTGCGGCACCAACGCTCGCAGTTCTGATCGCAACTCAGCGGTGTTGTTCGGCGAGGCGGCCGGCGGAGAATTCGAAGCGGTGTTTTCCGCCGAAGTGATTCCGGCGGGGAGTAGCAGCACACTTGCTGCAAGAATCGACAGGGATGCCGACGGGCCTCGCAGCTTCTTGGCGGCCGAAGCGGTGTTGCACATCATGTTCGTGACTCCATCGTACGGTACGTGTTTTACTGATTGCAGTTAGGAGTATTGGGGCACGCATCCCTGGCCCACATCACATCCGGATTGCCATATGTTGTCTCGATCGAGTTGCTTGTTCCTGGGCTTCCGCATTCAACTTGCCAAGTGAATTGCGACTGGCCGGTTGGGCAGCCGCTGCATTGATTCGGATCATGTGGGTTATCGATATAGATACCTTGGAGGTACAAGGTATGTTCTGTGACGATCTGCCGCCGCTCATTGGTTTGCGTGACGTGAACAAACCCTTCTTGGCATATTGCTAATCCGAGGCTGAAGCTCTGGGATGCGGGATTGACCGTTGGGCTATTATTTGGATCAAAGGCGTTTTCTATCTGTTGCTCAAGAGCGGTCTGACAGGGTATCGGGTTATCATAAAATGTGTGTTCAATTCTACGTCCTTGGTCGAAGCTGAAGCTCAAATTCTCGCACCGAGGATCATCGGGTGTGGTCGGGGGACAGAGACACGGGCATTCGGTGCAGTCAATTCGCTCGAGAATTGTCAGCACTTCATCCGGGAGGTCTTCCGGCACGCCGATGGAGTCATCTCGCGAGCAGTTGGTCGTTTGAACCAGGCACCAAGGGCTATTGCATGGATCGATCGGCGGAGAGCAGGTGCCGCAATCTCCAATTGCTGTATTGTTGCAATCCTGGGTCGCGGCCTCATCAGGAAAACCTGACGCGACCACAGCAGATGATGCATTCATAAACAAAATCAATACCAATAACACCGCCTGTCGATTGAAAGCCCGAGCTAGTGCGCGTGGCATCAGGCGCGTCGAGACTGCGAGAGAGCTTTGTAGCACTTTGAAGTACTCCACTTCTTATTCATTAAGATTGATCTCGATCGATAATGCATATTATAAGAATTGTCCGCTCTTTGACAATGACTCGTACCTGAGACATGTTCAGGAGACAGGGTGTGCAATCTAATTTTTTGGTGCAATCATCATCTGGCGTTCTACCGATATACTACAAGTATCATATGATGCATACTTATACGAATACAATACCACGCCGGATGACGTCTCCAGCAGATAAAAAACGTCAATTCAAGAGAATGTGCTGATCCCTCATTGGCGAGCCACATCTGGGCACCCGGTCGGATTATTTGCGGGAAAATCGAGCTGCTTTCCGGCTGAATAACACAAAGTTGTGCATCACGTCGAACTGATTACGTTGTCATCGTGAAACCGTGTCTATTAGCCACAATTATGTGTGATCGCAGTTTGTCGGCACACACCACTACTTGGCGTGTCCGGCGACCGAGGGCATTGAGCCCGCAGCTTCTCTGCTCTGAGGCGCGCACGCGCTTAGCAGATCCCAGGAGAGACTCGGATCGAATGCGTTGACCGTCTCAGTAGGAGGATGCGGTCCAGTCGGCACCGCCCTTGGGCGGCGTATGCCACGCGTCAATCGCTGACACGCGATGCAGTGGGCGTGGAGGGATTCGAACCCCCGAAGGCGAAAGCCAGCAGATTTACAGTCTGCCCCCGTTGGCCACTTGGGTACACGCCCGGATGAGTTGTCGCACCGGCGGGCAGGCCCGGCCGGCACGGGCCGCCATGATAGCCCGGCGCCTCGGGTGGGTCAGTCGGTGGGGGTCAGTCGGGAGCACGGAACGCGGCGCGGAGGGCCCAGCACGGGGCGGTGCCCGCCCGCTCGAGCGCGAAGCATTCACCGGTCCGCACGCGGGGGAGCTCGGCTGTTGGCCCCGCGCTCAGGGCAGCGATCACCGAGGCGAGGTGCGGCTGATGCGAGACGAGGGCCACCCGCACGCCAGGTGGGCCATTCTGGTGATCGGCGTGCTCGGCCAGCTCGTCGGCGAGGTCGACGATCCGCCCGGCCCAGGAACTGAGCGCCAGTGCATCGGTCGTCTCGACATCCAGGGTGCATGCCTCGGCGATCGCCTCGGCTGTTTGCTGACACCGCGTCGCGGGGCTCGAGAGGATCCGCTCGGGTCGCCACGCCTCATCGCCAGCGAGCACCTCGGCGAGCCAGCTCGCCTGCCGCTCGCCGCGGGGCGCGAGTGCGCGGTCCACATCGAGCCCGGTCGGGGACTCTGGATTCGCCTTGGCGTGGCGGATCAGCAGGAGCTTGGGTGCGATCACGCGACGATCGTACGTGACGGATCACTCCGCCATCTCGAAATCATCGAACTCGAAGCCCGGCGCCACGACACAGCCCACGAGCGTGTACCCGTGCGCGCCGCCCTCGATCGGTGCTGCGGCCTGCCACATCCCCGGTGGCACCACCAGTTGGAACGAGTCCGGTGGGCCGGGCCCGAGCCGTGCGGCGAGTCGGTCGGCGCCGCCGGGTGAGTCCGCGATCCCGAGCCGAAGCGGGTCGCCCGCGTGCCAGAGCCACAGCTCCTCCGACCGCACGCGGTGCGGGCGCGAGCGGTGCCCCGCGGGCAGCAGGAAGAGAATGCACGTGCATGCGGCACGGTCGCCGGGGTAGGCCGATGGTGCTGGGAGCGCATCCGCTGGCACCACCACATCGCTCTTGTGGGTCTGGCGGTAGTACCCACCTTCGGGGTGCGGGGCGAGGGCGAGGCGATCGATCAGCGCGCGGGCCTCGGCGTTCGGCGGCGGTGGGGGTGGTGTGGCCACTTGGGTCACCGTACGACACGCACCGTGTCGATGCCCGCGATTTGTCGGCCCGCCATCGATCGGGTCTACTCGTGCCATGCCAGAGACCGACCCGCTCGCTCACGCCGCCATCGAACCGATCACGCCGGAGATCACCGTCGGCCTCGGCACGGGCCGCACCGCGACGCGGGTTATTCGTCTGCTCGCTGATCGCGCCTCAGCGGGGCGGTTCAACGGTGTGTGTGTGGCGACGAGCGAGGCGTCGGCTCGGCTGGCGCGCCAGCTCGGGCTGACTGTCGCGGCGATGCAGACGATGACTCAGGTGGACTATCTGTTTGACGGCGCCGACGAGATCGACAACGAGCTGCGCATGATCAAGGGCGGCGGCGGCGCGATGACCCGCGAGAAGATCGTCGCGTGGGCTGCGGCTAAGCGTGTGTACCTGGTTCAGCGGCGCAAGGTGGTCGACCGCCTGGGGCAGAGCTTCCGGCTGCCGATCGAGGTGCTGCAGTTCGGCCTGTCCTTTGTGCGGATGCAGCTCGAGCGGGAGGGGCTCGAGCCGATCGTCCGGGCCGACGAGTCGGGCGTGGTGCTGACCGATCAGAGCCACTGCATCTTGGATGTGAAGCTGCCCGAGGGTGTCGACCTCGTTCGGTTGGCGGCGCACGTCGACGGCATCCCCGGCGTGGTGGGCCATGGCCTGTTTCTCAATGAAGCGGACGAAGTGCTGATCGAGGACGAGGAATCGGACCAGATCGAGCGGTTGACGCGGCGCTAGCGACTTCTTCGCCCGCGAGTGGTCATCGGCGGTGGTGGGATCGTCTCGCTTCCCAGGGCCGACTGCAGGACATCCGGGGCGAATGTTCGTGGGAGCGAGACGCTCCCACCACCGCACCGTTGGGCGAGTGCCTCCATGTGGTATCTCAGTGAACCATGCTCGCGGCGCGCACGATGCGGTCGCGGACATGGGGCGGGAGTGCTTCGAGATCGATGAACAGGTGGATCTCACCGGTGTGGTGCGCACCGGCGAGCTCGTCGGCGCGACGCAGCGTGTCGTACCACATCGGTTCGAGTTCGCCCGCATCGCTGGGCAGCGTGAGCACCCGGTTCGCATCAACACCTGAGACGACGCGATCGGTGAGATAGATGGTTGATCCGGAGTCCTCCTCGATGACACGATCGAGCGCGGCGTGATCGTGGAGGTGCAGGACGGCGCGCGTCGGGGCGTAGTGGGTTGACTGGGTGCCGGGCGAGCGGGCCGGTTTGGTGGTGGGCGTGGAGGTGCCTGTGTCGAGCAGGACCTCGGTGCTGAGTGCCTTGGTGAGTTCGGGCGCGCCCACCACGCCGGCCCTCAGGATGCGCGGCGGTTCGGCTGTGGCATCGATGACGGTGCTCTCGATGCCGCGAGCGCACGGTCCACCGTCGAGCACCGGCACGGCCTCGTTGTAGTCCTGCTCCACGTGCTCGGCGCGGGTTGGGCTGATGCGCGTGCTCGGGTTCGCGCTCGGGCCGACCACCGGCGTGCCGGCGCGGTCGATCAGGTCGAGCGCGACGGGGTGGTCGGGCATCCGCACCGCGACGGTGTGGCCGTCGCCGGTGACAACACCGGGGATCATCGGCCCCTTGGGCACCACAAGGGTGAGCGGGCCGGGCCAGAACGTGGCCGCGAGGAGGTGCGCGCGATCGGGCCAGGCGCCAGCGACGAGCGACCGTGCCATCTCCACCGATGACACATGCACGATCAGTGGGTTGTGGTTCGGACGACCCTTGATGTCGAAGACCTTGGCGACCGCACCCGCATCGAGGGCAGACGCGCCGAGCCCGTAGACCGTCTCGGTCGGAAACGCGACGACACCACCCGACCAGATGAGTTCGAGGGCCTGCTCGATGGTCACGCGCATCGAGGGACCATACTGAGCTGTGGCTGCGCGGGCTGGTGTGGCCGCGACCGATCACCAGCTCGGCGAGATGTTGCCCGGGTAGTCGGGCACCACCACCGCGATCCGGTTGCGCTCGAGCGCGGTGCCCTGCGCGGCGTACAGATCGGAGATCGAGATGTTGTAGTCCGCGAGCGCGTTGATCTCGTTGATCTCGGCGATGGCCAGTGCTTCCTGACGCGTGAACTTGAGGTCGAGGAAGTCGGGTGTGAGCGACTGTGTGGTTTCCTCGAGCACCTCGAGCGTCCGCAGGTTCTCGGTGGCGGCGAGACGCGTGGTCCGCGCCTGCTCGATGAGGCGGTAGTTCGTCTGGATGTTTCGGAGTGACGCTTTCACCTCGCCCACCGCGTTCTGCACCGCGGCCCGGTAGTTGACGACCTCTTGGAGGCGGCCGAGCTGAGCCGCACGTGCTGCCGCCTCGTCGGCACGGTTGCCGATCGCCTGCTCGAATTGGAGCCCGAGCGCCAGGTCGACGAAGCCCGCCTCGGCGACATCGCCGTAGGCATCGCCGAGGTCACCCCCGAGACCGTTGAAACGGGCCTGGAAGGTCAGGTCGAGCGCGGGCAGGCGCGCGTTGTCGGCGAGCAGTTGTTCGATGGACGCATCGTCGATGCTCAGGATCGCTGAGGCGATGTCGGGCCGGTGGGCCAGAGCTGCGGTGATCGAGTCGAGCACGGAGAACTGGATCGGCTCGGCCGGCGGCACGTCGAGCGGCAGCAGCAGCACCTCTGAGCCGATGGTGAACGCATCATTGTTGATCAGCAGTTTCAGCTCGTCCGACGCGAGGCGAAGCTCGTTCTGGGCCACGATCACGTTGCCGCGCCGATCCTCGACGGTGGCGACCGCATCGGAGAACTCGGCGGGACGAACGTCGAACTCGCGGCGGGCCTCGAGCACATCCCGCGTCTCGATGCCGCGATCGAGCAGCCGCTGCTGCACCTGCAGGATGCGATACGCCGCGTAGAGCCGCCAGTAGGCTGTCTCGACGCCGCGCACGGTGTTGATCAACTGCTGACGAAGGCTCTGGATCGCGGTGCGCTCGGTGTTCTGGGCGAGGCGCACCTGGGCGAGAGCGACGTCGGAGCCGAAGCCCTCGAGCAGCGGCTGGGCCACATCGATCTCGATGAACGCTTCGTTCGCGGGGTCGGGTGAGAACGCGGCGCCGGGTGTCTCGTTGTCGATATAGGTCGAGCCCTGGCTGATCTCGATGGCACCGCCGGAGATCAGGTTGCGCCGGACGCCGGTCTCATAGGCGACCGATTGCGAGAGCTGCGCCGGGTTTCCCACGGGGATGCCGTTCACCACGGGCACGATCGAGGGTTGATCGATGGCGTTCCAGGCGAAGTCGGCGAAGAACACCCAGTCGAAGGCGGCCTGAGCCTCGATCACCTGTGCCCCGGAGATGGCGGGGGTCAGCCGGGCCGACTGCACCGCCAGGTTGGACTCGACCGACGCCGCGACCGCCTGCTCGAGCGCGAGGGCGAAGGCGCCCGAGTCGGCGTGGCCGAGCAGGTCAACGCCGGCGTCGGCGGTGCCGGGGACGTACGAGTCGGGGCCGGCCATCCGCTCGAGTTCGGTCCGGCGTTCTGGTGTGAAGCCCAGGTCATCCTGGGGTGGGCGGGGCACCGTCCGCGGCTCGGGGAACTGCTGGGCCTCGCGAAGCTCACGCTGCGCGGAGTCCACGATCGACTGCCGCAGTTCCTGGGTCGAGGCGAACTGGACATCACTCACGCACCCGCCGGTGGCGAGCACGCAGGCGAGGAGGGCACTGGCCGACGAAACATGAGCGGGGGCGGATCGCGACGATGGAGACACGCGGACTCCTTGGGTGTGTGGGGTGCTCGCATGTGGAGCTGACTGGGGTGGATAAGATAGTAAGCGGCAACTCGCCACGACGCTCGCACCGCAGGAGGTTCGCACGATGCGATGGACAACCCCAGGGCCACGCCAATGGATGGCGATCGCCGCGATGATTCTCGGTGTGCTCACCGCTTCGCCGGCACACGCGCAGGCACTCGAGCCGTTTGAGTCACGATGGGTCGTCGTCGAGCAGGAGGACACCCTCCTGCGCTCGGGTGCAGCCCCCGCGTGGTACCCGGTGGCCTCGCTCGGTGCGGGCACGCCGCTGCTCGCTGAGGGCCGGGTCGGCGAGGACTGGCTCCACGTGGCCTACCCCCCTGGCACGCCGGCGGTTGTCGTCATCCGCGAGGGTGCGCTCGATGAAGAGGCCAACGAGGTCGAGTTGGTCGCCCGTTCGTTCCTTCGTGCCTTCAACGCGGAGCGGGGGGGCACGCCCTTCCGCAACCTGCTCCCGGATCGGCCGTTGTCGATCGGGGATCGACTGCCCTTTGTCGAGCCTCTCAGGGACAGCATCGGCGCCACCGTGGGCTACATCGTCGAAGCGCCGCCAGAGGCCCGCGGCTACGTGCTCGCGGCCCAGGTGCGTCCCGCGACGGTGCCGGAGGCGGAAGCCTTTGACCGTGCCCGTTCTGCAGCGATGCCCGAGCAGAACGAGCCATCAACCGACAACACCGATGCCCAGGGCGGCACAGCCGATCCCGACGGCCAGACCGATGGTGACGATCAGCCGGAAACCGAGCCCGGCCAAAGTGCGCCAGCCGGTGATTCGGACGATGCCGAGACCCCGCAGCCCGGACCTGAGCCTGGTCTTGGGCCGCGCACCACCGATCAGTCCGAGCTGATCATGCAGGAGGACCCGCTCATCGCGGAGCTCGATGCCCTCGACGCGGCGTTCGAGCGCGTCCAGGCGCAGTCGGTCGTTGAGGGCGAGTTCACCGAGCTTGCAGCCCGGTACCGCGCGCTCGGTGAGCGTGCTGCGGCCGAGTCACCCGAGACCACCCGCCTCCCAGCGTACGCCGAGACCCGTGCCGCGGTGCTCGACCTGCGTGCCGAGGTGCAGTCGCAAACCCGCCGTGCCGCTGAGCTTCGCGCCGAAGCGGAGCGTTGGGCGCGCGGCGAGCGGGCCACGACGTCCGAGCCGCCGAGCGGGTATCGCCTGGTGGGGGTGTTGACCGCGTCCGCGATCTACACCGGTGCGGAGGCGGCCTTGCCGCTGCTCTATCGGGTGCAATCGAGCGACGCCCGGGTCCGTCTCACGCTCGCCTACGTCCGCCCGCCCGAGGGCGAGACGCTCGATGACCTGCTCGGCCAGACAGTCGGCGTTCGCGACGGCACGGTCTTGATGGAAACGGGCCGAGTGCCGATCGTGGAGGCGGACGCGATCGAGGTGCTGGGCGGCATCGAGTAGCGCCGACAGGAGCTGCCAACCCGGTTCCGAAGATCGTTTTGTGGTCGTGCTTGGAGCACCGGCGATCGGTCCGTAGGGTTGTGGATGCATGGAGGGGCCGCGAGCACCGGCGAGGTGCCCGCACAGCGAGATCTGCGATGGACGAGATCAGGGCCGTCTTTTCAGCATACGTGCCGTTGCACCGCCGGTCGGGCGGGCGCCCGGGCTTCACGCTGATCGAGGTGCTCGTCGTAGTCGCGGTGATCGCGCTGTTGATCGGTCTGGCGGTGCCGACGATCGCGAACTCGCTTGATGCCGCGGCCACGGTGGCGAGCCGGGCCAAGCTCTCGCAGTTCGCGGTGTCGAACGCGGCGTTCGAGATGGATCACGACGAGCCGGCGCTGTGGCCGGAGATGTTCGATGGCAGCACGGGCGAGCTGGTGCGCCGGTTCGATCGTCCAGCCGAAGTCTCCACTATCGGGACGGTGTTCAACCTCCGCGGGTTCGGCGCCGCTGGCACGACGATGCACCCGATCTACAAGCCTCAGATTATGCACGAGTGGGATCGGCTGCTGAACCCGTACCTGGTTGAGCAGCTCGGGAAGGTCGAAGATGGTGACTCGGCGGGCGCGATCGACAACGACCCCGATGCCCGCGCCGATCGCACCTTCTTTGCAAAGCCCGGCTCACCGATTGATGTCGAGTTCAGTTTCGAGGGTCTGACCAACCCCGATGGCGTGCGGATTCCTAGTCCGAGCACGCTCTACGCCGCTGCGGGGACGAGCTACCTGACCAACACTCTGTGGCTCGACGCCCGCATCGATGGGTACTACGCCCGCGCCGAGCGTGTTCCGGGTCCATCGACCGAGGTCGAGCCACGGGTGCTGCTCGCGGAGTACACGCTCCAACGCATCAGGTCGTGGCGTCAAGACGCGACCGTGTTCATGGCCGAGGGCAGCATGATCCTGACGGCCCACCAGGGACGCGACCCAGCGGTCGAGACCGGTGTGAACGAGCGGCGCGAGCATGAGGTGCTCTTTCTCGATGGACACATCGACACGATCGTGATGAGCGATGCCGACGTGAACGAAACTCGCAATACATCAGCGAGCCGGCGCCAAGGAAAGGTGTCGATCGCGGGCGCGCCGTGCAACGACGATTCGGGGCAGTGGCAGCTCTTTCCCGAGTACCGAGACGAGTGCGATGGCACGCCGACGTACGTCAGCGAATAGCCTTCACCACCGAGCCATCTGCAAGCCACCCGCGGGAATCGAACCCGCAACCTCGAGATTACAAATCACGCGCTCTGCCAATTGAGCTAGGGTGGCGATGCTCACCGGGAGACCCCGTGAGACCGCGAGTGTAGGGCCGGTGCACGCGGCGTCGACAAGAGTCGTCCTCAAAGCGCCGCCCCGACCTCGCCCACCTGGGCCAGGGCCTTGGGCAGATCCCATTTCTGCGCGTCCCGATCGCCGGTCGTGTTGCTGATCACCCGCACCTCGGCGAAGGGCAGCGTGGCCCCGTCCGCACGGCGCAGCTGGGCCGCGGTGAACGCAAGGGCGGCCCCCTCCATGGCCTCGGCGATCGCTGCGGTCCGCTCCTGGACGAGGAACGACCAGTGATCGGTCCCCGAACAGGTCGAGACGGTCGCGATGTCGCCCGACCGGTCGACCAGCGGCCGGAGGACCTCTACGAGCGATGGGTCTGCGGACCGCGCGGTCGACGCGTCGACCCCCACCAGCAAGTCGGGCGGGAACCCCATCGCAGCGATGTCGACGAAGCCCTCGGGGGTCACACCCCCCTCGTCGGCGTACACCGATCGCTCGCCCACCACCACCTGCCCGAGACCGAGGCCCGAGCCGGGCAGCATCCCGGCGACGCCGAGGCTGATGGCGGCGCGGTGCCGATCGGCGTCGAATGCGCGGGCCAGGCCCGCGGCCGCGTTGGCCTTGCCGACGCCGGTCAGCACGAGATCGAGGTGCGAGGCCAGTGTGAGCGGCCGCCACGGCTCCATCTCCTCGGCTACCTCGCCGCGGCCCCACGCTGCCAGCACCGCCCTCGCCTCCGCGGGCGCGGCCACGACCACCAGCACCGCGCCGTCGCCCGCGATCTGTTCCAGGGCCCCTGCCATGCGCGCAGACTACGCGACCACATCGCATCGCGTCGCCCATGACACGCCTCACGAGATGGATCCGCGCGTCTGTCCTACCCTCTCGACCATGCCCGTCCCGCAGGCCACCCCCACCGCCATCACCATCGGCAACTTCGACGGTGTCCATGCTGGTCACGCCGAACTTGTCCGTCTTGCTCGCGCGGCTGCCGGAGAGAGTGGCCAAGTCGTCGCGATGGTCTTCGACCCCAACCCGGCGGTGGTGCTCGCCCCGGGCCGTGAGCCGGCACGCCTGTCCACGTTTGCCCAGCGAGCACGCGACCTCCGCGCACTCGGGGTGGACGAGGTCGTTCGGCTCGAGCCGACGCAGGAACTCCTCTCCCGCACACCGCGCGAGTTCATCGAGGGGGTCGTCCGGGCCCACCGTCCGTGCGCACTGGTCGAGGGGCCGGACTTCCGCTTCGGCGCGAAGAGAGCGGGTGATCTTGACACCCTGCGCGCCCTCGGCGCCGAGATGGGTTTCGAGACCGTTGTCGCGGAGCCGATCGAACGCCCGCTGTCGAACCAGATCCTCGTCGGGGTGAGCAGCACGATGATCCGAACCCTCGTCGAGCAGGGCCGTGTGGGCGACGCAGGTGCCCTGCTCGAGAAGCCGTACGAGCTCGATGGCGTTGTGGTGCGCGGCGACCAGCGTGGCCGCACGATCGGCTTCCCGACCGCCAATGTGCGCACCACCCAACTGCTCCCCGGCGATGGCGTCTACGCCGGTACGGCGCTGGTAGAGCGTGCCGGCGAGCACCGTGTCTATCCCGCTGCGATCCACGTTGGCCCCCGCCCGGTATTCAACAAGCCCGAGCGCGTGGTCGAGGCGCATCTTCTGGGCTTCGACGAGCCCCCGGGCCAGGAGGACGCCGATGCCGGCTACGGATGGCCCATCCGGGTGCGCATCGAACGATTCCTGCGCGATCTGGCGCCGTTCGAGTCGGTGACCGCGCTTGTTGCCCAGATCCGCCGCGATGTCGATCGTGCGGCCGAGGTGTGCCCGAGCCACGAAGAGGTGTGTACGTGAACGAGACCGTGACCTGGCGATCTAACGCCACGCTCGCCGATGTTGCTGACCGCCTGCGGGAGGCGCCGAGCGTGCTCGTGCTGACGCATGCCAAGGCCGATGGCGACGCCTTCGGCTCGGCGATGGCGGTGGCCCGTGCGATGCGCGCGATCGATATTGATGCCCGCGTGGCCTTTGCCGGCCCGTTCCCTGATCGCTTCCGCCAGTTGCTCGAACCCGAGGACGATGTGCGCTTTCTGGGCGATGACCCGGAGGCGGCGATCTTCGCCGAGCCGTGGTTCGCGAATGCCCATGCGCTGCTCGTGGTCGACACCGGGGCGTGGTCGCAGCTGGCCGAGGTGCGGCTGCTTCTCGAGCCGCGGCACGACATCACGGCACTCGTCGATCACCACCGGCACGGTGATGATCTGGTTGCCCGGTTCCGCCATGTCGAGCCGGAAGCCGCGGCTGCTGCGGAGTTGGTCGCCGAGCTCGCACGTCTGCTTGTTGGCGCTGCCTCGATCGCCGCCCTGCCCGATCGCATCGCCACGCCGGCGTACCTCGGCATCGCCACCGACACCGGTTGGTTCCGACACTCCAGCACCACGCCGCGGACCATGCGCGTCGTTGCGGACCTGCTGGAGGCGGGCGCGGATGCCATCCGCGTGCGTGCGCTCGTGGAGCAAGGCGATCCACCCGCACGGCTCGAACTCATGAAGCGGGCCCTTGCCTCACTCACCCGACATGCGAACGACCGCGTCACGATCATGCGTCTCCGTCAGCTCGACTTCGCGGAGGCCGGCGCCTCACCTGACGACTCGGGCGGCCTGATCGATCTTCCGCAGTCGGTGACGGATCTTCGTGTGAGCGTGCTGCTGACCGAGCGGCCCGGCGGGGTGGTGAAGATCTCCATGCGGAGCAAGCCGATCCACCCGGTGGTGGATGTGAACACGGTTGCTCAGCGGTTCGGGGGCGGTGGGCATATGCACGCAGCGGGCGCGAAGGTCGAGGGGGCGCTCGACGAGGTCGCGCGCGATCTGCTCGAAGTGATCGAGGCCGCGATCGGTGACGCCGGCGCGGGTCAGGCGTCGTGAGCGACCGACCGCGGAACCCCCCGTTCCGCAAGCCGCCGGTGCGCGTGCTCACGACCACGCTCTGGGAGTACCCATCGCAGCACTACGGCGCGGGCATCCAGGGCACCCGGGGGTACGAGGGCGCCACGCCGTCGTGGGTGATCTGGCAACTCCTTCAGCGGTACACGCGGGAGAACGACCTGGTCGTCGATCCCATGGCCGGCGGTGGCACGACGCTCGACGTCGCCCGCGACCTGGGCCGTCGCGCCCTGGGCTACGACCTCAATCTTGTCCGCGACGACGTGCACCGTGCCGATGCGCGTCAGCTGCCGCTTGAAGACGAAGTGGCCGATTTCGTCTTCATCGATCCGCCGTACTCCACACACGTTGAGTACTCCGGCGACGAGCGGTGCATCGGCACGCTCGATGCCGGCGGCGAGGACCGCGGTGCGGCGTACTACGAGTCGATGGCGATGGTGATCGCCGAGATCGATCGCGTGCTCAAGCCGCGCCGTTTTATGGGGCTCTACGTGAGCGACTCGTTCAAGAAGGGCCGGCCGTTCATGCCCATCGGCTTCGAGCTCTTCGCGATCATGCGGGAGCACTTCCGCCCGCAGGACATCGTGGCGGTGGTTCGTCACAACGCCAAGCTCAAGCGCGGGAATTGGCACAAGGCCGCGATCGACGGGAACTACTTCCTCCGCGGGTTCAACTACCTCTTCATCATGAAGAAGGAGTGACCGATGACCCATACCGGGCGTTGGTGAACCAGCACCCGGATGGAGTTTGCCCGCAACCACAGATCAGCACGACCGTGCGGGCTACCCCGCGCGGCGGAGGAGTCCGCATGAACCGTCTGCCATCGGTGCTCGCAGCCGTTTCCGCCGTCACGCTTGCAGCCCCCGCGCCGGCCGCTGGCCCGGCGCCGTTTTTCATCACCTCGGCGCTGAATGCAAGCGGTGGTGGGGGCATCGAGACGACCGGTACCTTTGTCAACGTCATGCCGATGCTCACGCCGCCGACGTCGACCGCGATCGCTCTGGATCCCGATGCGGCTGTGGCGACCTACTTCAGCGCCGGTGGCTCCGGCCCGGCGACCGCGACGATGGATGCGGTCACCTGGGACTTCGTGAACACCACCAGCTCCACATCGAGCCGCCTGTCGTTCCTTGCGAGCATCACTCCACAGTCAGCCGGGCTGGTTGCGATGCAGAGCCAGCCCATCGTCTTCAACGGTCAAGCACGCGAGGCGCTGTTTTTCGGGCGTGTGGTGACGCAGATCGGCGAGGCCGTCACCGCGAACGTGCTGTTCGCGGCCTCGGAAAGCCAGGTCTTCAACGACGCCACCGAGCGCGGCTTCTTCGAGGCCGAGCTCGATGGCTCGCCCATCACCGAGTGGGGGATCAATGGTCTTGAGAATTTCGAGCCATCGCCGCGCACGTACTTCTTCGTGAGCGAGACGAGCATCGTCAACGGCCTTCAGGTCGTCGACCTGTACCTGCACAACCCCTCGCCGGGGAGCCTCGCGCTCGCGATCATCGCGGGCGTCGCGGCGGTCCGTCGCCGCCGGTAAGCCGGCTCTGGAGAGCGTCGTTCGTTTGTGTGCTGCACAGGGTGCGGTGGTGGGAGCGTCTCGCTCCCGCGGCCAGATGTCTCAGCTCTCTGGGCGAATGTTCGTGGGAGCGAGACGCTCCCACCACCGGTTCACTTGCCTCGACGAGGCAAAGACCTGGTGCCGTGGTCTGAGCGCAGCGAGGGCCACGGCGATGAAAGGCATTCACGTGGCCTTCGGATGCCTGCGGCATCCTCCGGACCACAGCACCCGCATCGCACGCGATGTTCGGGCGCGAGTTCAACTCACACCGACAGCACCTTCGCCTTGCGGTACCGCGAACCGAGCACCGTGTCGTGCCGGCGCAGCCCGAGCCAGTCTTCCAGCACGCTCGCGTACACCGAGCGGAAGTCGGTGGTGAACTTCAAGTCGCCGTTGTCGAGATCGTTCAGCGACGGATACCGCCCGAGCAGCCCGGGCCGCACCATCGGTCCTGCGAGGAACATGGGGGCCGCGGTCCCGTGGTCGGTCCCCCCCGAGTAGTTCTGCCCGACGCGGCGGCCGAACTCGCTGAAGCAGACGGTCAGCACACGGCCGTCGTTCCGCTGGGCTTTGAGATCGGCGTAGAAGGTGTTGATGGCCTGGGCCACCTGGCCGAGCAGCTGCGCGTGGCGTCCGTTCGCGCCGCCCTGGCCGGCGTGCGTGTCGAAGCCGCCGATGGTGGCGTAGTACACGCGCGTGGCGAGCCCGGCGCGGATCATGGCGCCGATCTGTCGCAGCTGCTGCGCGAGGTTGAAGCCGGGGTAGTTCACGAGCGGCCGCTGCTCGACGGCCTCGCGGATCCGCTGGCTCGACACCTGGGCGTCGAGCGTGGTTCGCGTGAGGAAGTCGGCGTTCGAGCCCTCGGGGTGCTCGAGCATCTGCTCGGCGTCCATGAGCTCGTGGTAGGCATCCGCGGTCTCGCCCGAGAGGTCCTCGCCGATCCACCGGAAGAGGTTCGGATCCTCGAAGGTGATCGGTTGGAAGGCCCGCCCCTGCATCGCGAGCGGCGCCTCGCGGCCGATCGCGATGCCGCCGTCGCCGCACCCATCGGGCGTGCCGGCGCACTCGTTGTCGAAGAACTTGCCGATCCACCCGTCGCCCACGCCCGAGGTGTCCGCGGTGTGCCAGATGTCCATCGAAGCGAAGTGCGAGCGATTGGGGTTCGGGTAGCCAACGCCCTGCACGATCGACAGCATCCCGTCCTCGTAGAGCGATTTGAACCCGTCGAGCGCCGGGTGTAGCCCCACATCCGCCGAGCGCTCGAGCGTGAGCACCTCGTCGCGCGGCACCGCGATCTGCGGGCGGACGCGGTAGTACTCGTCGTTGCGCGCCGGGATGAGTGTGTTGAGCCCGTCGTTGCCGCCCGCGAGTTGAACGACCACGAGGATGCGGTCCTCCGGCACCCCGGGGATCGAGCTTGTGGCGCTCGACGTCTGCGCGAACACGCTCGACGCTGAACGATGCAGGAACGTCGGCACCGTGGCTGCGGCGGAGGCAAAGATCAGGCCCCGCTCGAGGAACCGGCGTCGCGTGTAGGGCTGGTGAGGGTCGGTCACGGGTCATCCCTTCGGGAGAGGGTTCAATCTGCGGGATCCTGGCACCAGTGGGGGAGTGGCACACCGGTGCCTGGCTCTCGGTTCCTGGTGCCTTGCTTATCCAAGCTGGTACTCCGGCATCGCGGTGATCAGCGCCATGCATCCGCTGAGTGTCGGCGGGTCGAGCCGGCCGCCCCGGGTGTCGACGTACGCCGTCAGCACATCGAGCTGCCGCGGCAGCGCCGGCCTCCCGAGCATGAACCGGCACAGGTGCGGCAGCGCCAGCACCGGGTCGGAGAGCCCGTCGATCTCGCCAGCGGCCAGGTCGTCCGCCATCGGTGTCGCGTCGTACCGCTCCACCGCGGCATCGGGATCGAAGCCGGACGGCAGCTTGCCGGTCAGCATGTAGGCCAGGATGTTCTGCCGCACGAACAGCGTCGACGTGTTGATCCAGCTCCGCCCGCCGGGCCACCCGGCGACGTTGGGCGGTTGGAGTGGCTCCTGGCCCATCACCGAGAGTGCCTCGACCAGCACATCCAGGTCGCGCACCGGCACGCGGAGTGACCGCACACTTGAGACCACGAGTTCGACCGGGCTCTTGATCTTCTCCGCGATGTTGGCTTCTTCGTAGAAGTGCCGGCTCCGGAACATCTCGCGGAGCACGGGCTTGAGCTCGTAGTCGTGCTCGCGCATCGTCTTGGCGATCGACTCGATGAAGGCCACCGCCGGCCGGTACCGGATGTTGCGCCGGTCCGACGGCACCATCGCCACGAAGAACTCGTAGAGCTTCATCGCGATGAACTCGGAGCACGACCGCTCGTGCAGGATCGCGGTCACGAAGTCGTCGCCGTCGAGGTTTCCCTGGGCAGCGAGGATCCGCTTGCTGCCGGTGTCGTGCCGGTCGGCGTTGAAGACGAACTCGTTGTTGCGGAACGTGTACCCGGTGAGCGCCCGTGCTCCCTCTTTGATGTCGCGCTCCGAGTAGTTGCCCTCGCCCAGGCTGAACAGCTCCATCAGCTCGCGCGCCAGGTTCTCGTTGGGTGCGCCGACGCGGTTCCGGTCGTTGTTGAGGTAGTTCAGCATCGCCGGGTCGCGGATGATCCCGCGCATGAGCGACTCGAAGCTGCCCGCGGCGTGCGCACGGAACAACTGGTTCTGCAGGTACATGTGGTAGCTGTTCTCGATTGTTCGGTAGCCCGTCGCGAAGTGGCCGTGCCAGAACAGCGTGAGTTTCTCCTCGAGCGGGCGGGGCGATTCGATCATCCGCTCGAGCCACCACCGCTTGACATCGGCCACCTGGCGGCGGTCGGACCGTTGACGATCCTGCCGCGTCCGCCGCAGCCGCGCGAGGGCATCCTCGTCCTGCTCGCGCCGGGCCCGCTGATACGCGCGGCGTTGCTCCGGGGTTGGTTCGGCCATGATGAAGGGGTTGAAGTCCGCGGCCGAGGGGCCGTCGTAGGTGTCGCGCGTCGACTCGAAGTCCAGCAGAAAATCGACCGCGTCGCGCGGGCCCATCTCCGACACCGCGCGCACCTGCGCCGGCGTGCCGCCGAAGCCCGCGCGCCACAGCAGGTGACGGGCCTGGTCGTACCCGAAGTCCTCGCGGCGGATCGGCCGTGTCGACGGGCTCGGGGCACGCACCCGCCGGCGCTCCGGGCTGGGTGTGCGTGTCTGACCCTGTGCGTGAGCATGCGGCTGAGGCACTCGAAACCTCCTTCACCTGCGGTGGCGAGCGGCCGACCGGATCGCCCGCGGACCGGAGCGAAACGCCGGTGCCGGCCCATTCTTGCGAGCATCGCCCGTCACCGAGCCTCAGAATTTACGTCGGCTGACCGGTGGTGTCCCCGACACCGAGGCCCAGCTTTCGTCTGTGCGGGGGTGTTCGCACTCTGGTCGCGTCCCATCACGCGGCGCGCTCGTCAGCCGAAGTCGCGGTGCGGCTTGCTCCTGTGCGGTCACACGCCGATACTCCCTCACCGATGGATGAGCTGGCTCGCTCCAACCGAACAGGCATCCGCCGGGCTGATTCGGCCTCGGTGACGCTCATTGCGGCGCTGCTCGTTCTCGCGATCGCCCCCGCTGTGGCGGCGACCGCCTCGCCCGCCGGTGTGGCGATGCCATCCACGGTGGCCCAGGCGCACGCGGTGCGTGGGCCGGTCTGCTCCGCGCCGGTGCGGGCGCTGCCCGGCCACCGCGCTCCTCGTGAGGAGTCGGCCCGAGGTGCGGCGCCGGTGCCCTGTGGATCGGTGGTCGCCGGCTGGGTGCCGGTGTGCGCGGCGTCCGTCTCGGTGGTCGCGGCCCGCCCACCGCCACCGGCCTGACCACGCTGTCGTCCCCTTCGGCCCCGCGGCGCGGTCGGCCGGCTCACCGTCATCCACTTCTGCATCACACGCCTTCCCAGTCGGCGCGCGCACGATCCCCCTGCTTTGCCCGGTGCCGACCCACCCCGCACACGCGGAGCACCCCCATGGCTGCATTCGATATCCCGGTCCTCGGCCCCGTCATCAACAAGATCTTCGGCACGCGAAACGAGCGCATCGTCAAGAAGCTCAATCAGCGTGTCGACGCGGTCGGCGACCTCGAGCCCGAGATGCGACGTCTCACCGATGCGCAGCTCAAGGCCAAAACCCCCGAGTTCCGCGAGCGCCTCGAGAGCGGCGAGAAGGACAGCGACCTGCTCGTCGAGGCCTTCGCGGTCGCCCGCGAGGCCATGGACCGCAACGTCGGCATCCGCAACATCTTCAACCCCGATCACCGCGCCGCGTTCCGCAAGGACGAGCTCTCCGCCTCGATGCAGAAGGTCTACGACGAGACGCTCGCGGCGATGGACGCGGCCGAACCGCTCCCGCCGGAGGGCGATCTGCTCGGGTGCGATGGGCCGGTGCCCGGGTGGGTCTGGATGGACATCCCCGTCGAGCTGTACGAGGCGGTCCGCGCCGTCTACCCCAAGTCCAAGCCGCCCTTCCGTGCCCGGCCGTTCGATGTGCAGCTCTTCGGTGGTGTGGTGCTCTTCCAGGGCAAGATCGCCGAGATGAAGACCGGTGAGGGCAAGACCATCGTCGCCCCCCTCGCGGCCTACCTCGCGGCTCTCGACGGGCACAAGGTGCACGTGGTCACGGCCAACGACTACCTCGTCCAGCGAGACCGCGACTGGACCTTTCCCTTCTTCCGCTCGGTCGGGTTCACCGTCGGTGCCATCCACCCCCAGCACACCCAGCCCGAGGATCAGAAACGCGCGGTCTACAACTGCGACGTCGTCTACGGCACCACGAGCGAGTTCGGCTTCGACTACCTCCGCGACAACATGAAGAAGTCCGCGGAGCAGCAGGTGCAGCGGTACCGCGAGTTTGCCATCGTCGACGAGGTCGACTCCATCCTCATCGACGAGGCACGTACCCCGCTCATCATCTCCGGCCCGGCGCACGAGGAGCAGCCGCGCTACGACCTCGCCGACCAACTCGCCCGGCACCTCGTCGAGATCAACGCGTCCTATCAGGCTGCGGACGATCAGGTCGAGGCCTGCAAGCGTCGTGTCAAGGGCATCGAGGGCGACATCCGCAACGCCAAGGACCGCGCCGCGGTCCCCGCCCTGCAGCAGCAACTGCAGGACGCCAAGGCCGAGCTGCCCCGGCTCGAAGCGGCCCGCGATCAGCACACGCAGTACTACGAGATCGAGCGCGACAAGAAGGTCGCCCATCTCACCCACCACGGCGTGGAGGGGGCCCAGAAGCGGGCCGACATCGGCTCGTTCTACGTCGGTGGCAACGTCGACCTGCCACACCTGCTCGAGAACGCCATCAAGGCCCACGTGATCTACGAGCGCGACAAGGACTACGCGGTCATGAACTCGCCCGACCCGATGGGCGGCCCGCCGAGCCCCGATGTCGTGATCATCGACGAGTCGACCGGCCGCCCGATGTTCGGCCGCCAGTGGAGCTACGGCATCCACCAGGCCGTGCAGTGCAAGGAGGGGCTGCGGATCAAGCCGGAGACACAGACCGTGGCCTCGGTGACGATCCAGAACTTCTTCAAGATGTACAAGCGGCTCGCGGGCATGACCGGCACGGCAGATACCGAGGCCCAGGAGTTCTACGACATCTACAAGCTCGATGTGGTGCAGATCCCCACCAACGTGCCCGTCGTCCGCGGCGACCACAACGATCTTGTCTACCTGTCGGCCAAGGACAAGTGGGACGCCATCGTCGACGAGATCAAGGCCTTCCACGACATCGGTCTGCCCGTGCTCGTCGGCACGACGAGCGTCGAGAAGAGCGAGATGCTCTCGCGCATGCTCAAGCAGAAGCACAGCATCGAGCACCAGGTGCTCAACGCCAAGCAGCACGACCGCGAGAGCGAGCTCATCAAGGACGCCGGCGACCTCGGCGCCGTGATGATCGCCACGAACATGGCCGGCCGCGGCACCGACATCAAGCTCGCCCCGATCCCGCGCGAGAAGTTCGTTGATCACCTCAAGCGCCGGGCCATCGCGCCGCGCGACCTCTCGCCGCAGGACGACGATGCGGCCCTCGTCGAGAAGGTCTACCGCAAGGTGGCGCCGAAGGAACTCGACATCCCCAAGCGCGAGGCCGAGTCGATGGACTTCGCCCACCTCGAGCTTCGGCTGCTCCGCCACTGGGCCGACCTGTACACCTGGGAAGACCCCGCCAAGCTCGAGAAGATCGATGATCCTGAGGAGCTTCGCGTGCTCATCGATCAGTATGGCCGCTTCGCGCTGCACCGCCTGCGGTGGGTCGAGACGATCGAGGAGCTCGGCGGGCTGCACGTGGTCGGTACCGAGCGGCACGAGAGCCGCCGGATCGACAACCAGCTCCGCGGCCGCTCGGGCCGCCAGGGCGACCACGGCTCCACCCGCTTCTTCGTCTCCCTCGAGGACGACCTCATGAAGCTCTTCGCGGGCGAGACCACCATGAAGATTCTCTCCCGCATGGGCATGAAGGAGGGCGACGCGATCGAGCACCCGATGCTCAGCAAGTCGATCGTTCGCGCCCAGCGGAAGGTCGAGGAACGCAACTTCCAGATCAGAAAAAACATCCTCGAGTACGACGAGGTCATGGAGGCGCAGCGGCAGGACTTCTACGGCCTCCGCCAGCGCGTGCTCGACGGTCGCGACACCAAGGGCATCATCTTCGACTTCGTCGAGTCGTCCGCGGAAGAGGCGGTCACGCGGTATCTCGACTCCGGGTACGCCGCCGACCGTATCGCCGAGTTCGCTTCCGACAAGCTCGGCACATCCATCCCCGCCGAGCGTGTTCGCGGTCGCGAGATCGAGGATCTCGAGCCCACGCTCAAGCGTGTCGCTCATGAGGAGGCCCGACACGAGATCGAGATCACGATCGGCGAGTACATCCCCGAGACCGAGAGCGGCGGGAAGCCCGACCTCGTCGACATCGACACCAAGGGCCTGCAGGGATGGGCCGACGAGCGATTCGGTGTGACGCTGACTTCGGAAGAGGTCGACGAGCTGAGCGTGAAGCAGATCTGTGAGAAGCTGCGCGACGCGGCCGATGCCCGGATCGAGGCGATCGACCTGAGCGAGCTGTCCCAGTACCTCGAGCCAAACTACAACGCCCGCGAGCTCTCGGGGTGGATCGAGCGGAACCTTGACCTCAAGGTCCCGGTCCAGGAGATCACCTCCCTCGAGCGTCAGGAAGATGTGGTCGATCTCGTCGTCTCCAAGGTCCGCGAACGCTACGACGCGCGAGAGGTCGATTACCCCGTCGACTTCCAGATGGACATGACGATGGCCCTGATGCAGCAGGCCCCAGCGGAGGCCGGCAAGCGCCTCGTTCACTGGGCCAACCGCCGGTACGGCCTCGGGTGGGAGGAATCGGTGCTGCGGCGCAAGATGCCCCAGCAGCTCCGTGACGAGCTCCTGGCCAAGTCGCGCGAGCTCGTCGAGTCGGGCCGCCTCGAGCAGGAGATTGCGGAGGCCCAGGCCGTCGAGAAGTGGGAGCCGCTGGTCGCCCACTTCCGCGACCGGTACGACCACGAGCTGCCGCTCTGGATGAAGCGCCTCAAGGGCGACGATCGAGCCGATGCCATCCGCGCCCGTGTCGAGCTCATCCTCCGCGCCGAGCTCGTGCAGTTCGAGCAGTTCGTGCTGCTCGAGGTGCTCGACCCGACGTGGCGGCAGCACCTCTACGACATGGAGAAGCTCCGCGAGACCATCGGGTATCGGGCGTTCAGCCAGCAGGACCCTCGGATCGAGTACAAACGCGAGGGCGGCCGCCTGTACGCCGAGATGCTCGAGACCGTGCACGACCGTGTGACCGGCTACGTCTTTAAGCTCAAGCTGCGCCCGCAGTTGGCGCCCGCGGGGCGGCAGGCTCCGCCGCGCGTCGCGCCGGGCGCGGGCCAGCGGCGCCCCGCGCCGACTCCCGGTGCGGGAGGCCAAGCACCGACCGGATTCGGTGGGTCCATGATTACCGGCCCGGGCTTCGGCACCCCCCCGAGTCAGTAGCAGCGGCAAAGGCGGAACGACGTGCGCACGTGCGGCGGCTTCCGGTCAACCCGCCCCGGTGCGGATCCGATCCGATCAAGAGTCTTTGGGACTGCGCCGTGAATGATGTCCGCCTCGGGACTGCGCCATGAACGATCCCCGCTTCGTCGAATCCGTGCGTATGGGTGAGCGCGAGCTGCGCCGACTGCTGACGCGCATGGCCCGCGATGCGCAGAACCGTCAGAACGATGACCCTCGCCGCGCGAGCGAGCGTGCGTACCGGCGTGTGCTCTCGGTCCCGCTCACGATCCGCACCGGGGCCGGCGTTGCCCAGGCCTACCGGGTCCCCATGCTCGACCTCTCCGCGACCGGGGCCGGGCTGGTGTTCGGACGGTTCGTGCATCCGGGGTCGGAGGTCAAGCTCGCCCTGACCACGCTCGAGCGGAAGGTCGAGGTGGTCGATGGGACCGTCGCGTGGTGCAAGCACCACGACAACTCGCTGCACCGCGTTGGCGTGCAGTTCGAAGAGCCGCTCGAGATGCGAAAGTTCTCGCTCGACTACGCGATGTCGGAGCAGATCGACGGCTACGAAGACGAGGACGAGATGGACGCGGGGTCCGGGGATGGGTCCGCCGCAGAGGCGGCGTGACCGGTCCCACCGCAACCGATCGAGCCCGAATCAGTCCCCAGTGAATCAGTACGCGAAGTGGGCGAAGGCCTTGTTGGCCTCGGCCATGCGGTGGGTCTGCTCGCGCGTGGACATGGCTTTGCCCTCGCCGCGGGCCGCTGCGAAGATCTCGTCGGCAAGCCGGCCGGCCATCGGGCGGCCCTTCTCGGCGCGGGTGGCGGTGATGATCCACCGGAAGGCCAGCGCCTGGCGACGCTTGGGGTTCACCTGCATCGGCACCTGGTAGTTGGCACCGCCGATGCGCTTGCTCCGCACCTCGAGGTGGGGCTTGACGTTCTCGATGGCCATCTCGAACACGCCGAGCGCGTTCTCGGGGGCGCCCTCCGCCTGATCGGCGGGCAGGCCCTTGAGCTTCTCGTCGATCAGGTCCATCGCGTCGTACATGATCGCCTGAGCAGCGGTCTTCTTGCCGTCCCACATCAGACAGTTGATGAACTTGGCGACGAGCTTGGAGTGGTATCGCGCGTCGGGGCGGAGCTGACTCTCGGAAGCGGTGATGCGGCCTGCCATGTGTCCTGTCGGTCCTTTCTGGCTCGTCTGGGCGGGGTGCCCTGTTCGTTCACCCGGCGACACGCCGGGTTACTTGCCGATGATCTGATTCGTAAGAGCGGTCCAATGACGGGAAGCCGACCCGCTCACACGCTGAGGGGCCGAGGTGATCTGGTCGCCGAGCACGATGGCGGCTCGGTGGATGCGGGGCAGCAGGTTGAACTCGCTCGCGAGGCAGAGCCATCCAGCGATCGTGATCAACGCTGCGTAAAGGGAAACGAGACCGCCAGCGAACAGGAACATGAACGAGAAGCAGATCAAAATCGTGCCGGCGACTGCCTTCATGCTTGTCCTTGATTACCCCGCCTTCGGCCGTTTCGCGCCGTACTTCGACCGCCCGTTCTTCCGCCCGTCGACGCCGAGCGTATCGAGCGAGCCGCGGACGACGTGGTACCGCACACCCGGCAGGTCACGCACGCGGCCGCCGCGGACGAGCACGATCGAGTGCTCCTGCAGGTTGTGTCCCTCGCCGCCGATGTAGGCGGTGATCTCTTTGCCGTTGGAAAGCCGCACACGGGCGACCTTGCGGAGCGCCGAGTTGGGCTTCTTCGGCGTGACCGTGCGGACCTGAAGGCACACACCGCGCCGCTGGGGGCACGCGTTGAGGTCGCGGACCTTCGACTTGGCCTTGGGCGAGACGCGTGGCTTGCGGACGAGCTGGTTGATGGTCGGCATACGCGGTCCTGACACTGGCCCGGTCAGCGAGACTCGCTGGGGCATCATTCGGTCGACCAAGTGGTCGAAACGAGGAGTTGATCGGAGATCCAAACGAACACCGGCCGCCCACCCGCGGCCGAGCCGCACAGTGTAGCAAGGACACCGGGGCGATCAAGCCGGCGGACCGGGTCGCGAGGCCGCGATCGCCTCGAAGAGGGTCGCGGCGTCGAAGCTGTCGGGCGTCCGGACCGGCCGGTCGCCGCTCACCTCGGCTGAGTCGGCGCCCCGGTCCAGGCGGCCGAGGTAGAGGTCGAGGTCGTCGACGTCGATCACGCCGCTCCCGTCGACATCGGCCGACTTCACACGGTGCTCGAGACCGGGGTAGGCCAGTTGGGCGCCGATCTCGCGGGGCGGGATCGGCTCGCCACGGAGGTGGATGTCGAAGAACACCCGCGTGCTCTGGGCGATGTAAGCGTCCTCCTCCGGCGTGCCGCTCGACCACAGCGTGCTGTGCCCGGCCCCCGGCAGAATGGTGGTGTACTTGGGCGTGGTGATGGTGGAGCGCTGGAACGGCTGGAGTCGCCAGTCCTCACCCCGGAAGGCGCCAAGGGCGTTGGCGTCGAGCTCGAGCTCGCCGATCAGCGTGTAGACGGGGATGGTGATCGGTCGCCAGGTGTTCTCCTCGACCCCGAAGTCGAAGGCGCCGAACTGGCTGTCGCCCTGCGGGCTCAGGCCGGCGATCGCGTCGATCCGCTCGTCGCGGTAGGTGCCGTGGGTGAAGGTCGCGCCGGCGACCGCGTGGGCGGTGTAGGCCCCGTAGGAGTGCCCGATGTGGCCGATGCGCTCGAGATCGGGCGTCGCGCCCGCGTCGAGCGGCAGCGGGAAGAAGCCGTCGGTGAGGCGGTCGAGCACGAAGGTGACGTCCGCCGGCCGGTCGGTGAGCTGGGACGCGCCGGGGCCCGACGCGAGGTGGCCGATGTGGATGGCGAGGTAGCTGTGGGCGGCGTAGGTCGAGCCGAGGTGCTCGGCCCGCTGATACCCGGTGAGACTGCCCGCGCCGCCGTGGGAGACCAGGATGACGGGCAGGGGCCCGCCGGCCTGGTCGTCGTAGTAGACGCGGTAGGGGATCAGGCGGTTTCGCGACGTGTCGAAGACGGCATCTTCGAAGATCTGCACTTCGGCGAGGGCCGGCGCACCGATGGACGCGCTCGCAGCGGCACCGGCGAGCGCCCGGCGGATCGGGGTCATGGGGCGGTCTCCTTCGGACTCGCCCAGGCCAACGCGGCAAGTGGTGCGGGCATTGCATCGGGGTGGGTTCTGGGCGTCACCGGCGGGGCTGAGAGCGGGGCGGGCGTGCCGCTACACTGCCCGCCCGGCGGGCCTCGGCCCGCCCCTTCGAGTTGTCGCTTCGTCCGCCCACGCACCCGAGGTCGTTCATGTCCGTCCAAGGCACCGTCACACAGGTCATCGGCTCCACTTTCGACGCCCGATTCCCCGAGGATCAGCTGCCCAACATCTATGACGCGGTCCAGATCGTCACGCAGACCCGCGCGGGGACCGAGCTGAACCTGACCGGTGAGGTGGCCAAGCACCTCGGCGGCGGCAACGTGCGGTGTGTGGCCCTCGGTTCGACCGACGGCCTGACGCGCGGCACCAACTGCACGTCCACCGGGGCGCCGGTCGCGGTGCCCGTGGGCGAGAAGGTGCTCGGACGCGTCTTCAACCTGCTCGGCGAGCCGATCGATCAGCGCGGCCCCGCCGAGACCGGCGAGCGGCAGCCGATCCACGCCAAGCCGCCCGAGTTCGATCAGCTCAACCCGCAGACCGAGATCCTGGTGACGGGCATCAAGGTGATCGACCTGCTGTGCCCCTTCGTGCGTGGCGGCAAGATCGGGCTGTTCGGCGGCGCGGGTGTCGGCAAGACCGTGATCATCCAGGAGATGATCGCGCGTGTGGCCCGCGAGTTCGGCGGCTACTCCGTGTTCTGCGGCGTGGGTGAGCGCACGCGTGAGGGCAACGACCTCTGGCTCGAGATGCAGGAGGCCGAGTACACCGACGAGAACGGCAACAAGGCCCACGTGATCGACAAGGTGGCCATGGTCTTCGGCCAGATGAACGAGCCGCCCGGTGCGCGTCTGCGCGTGGCCCTCTCGGGCCTCACGATGGCCGAGAACTTCCGCGATGCGTCGGGCAAGGAGACGATGATCTTCGTCGACAACGTGTTTCGCTTCACGCAGGCGGGCTCGGAGGTGTCGGCGTTGCTGGGCCGCATGCCGTCCGCGGTGGGCTACCAGCCGACGCTCTCCACCGAGATGGGCGAGCTGCAGGAGCGGATCACCTCGACGAGCAAGGGTGCCATCACCTCGGTGCAGGCCATCTACGTGCCGGCGGACGACCTGACCGACCCCGCCCCGGCGACGGCCTTTGCTCACCTCGACGCGTTCGTCGTGCTCGAGCGCGGCATCGCCGAGAAGGGCATCTTCCCCGCGGTCGACCCGCTGGGCTCGACCTCGCGAATCCTCGACCCCGCGATCCTGGGCGAGCGGCACTACGCCTGCTCCCGCCGCGTGCAGCAGATCCTCCAGCGCTACAAGGACCTGCAGGACATCATCGCGATCCTCGGCGTCGACGAGCTCTCCGAGGAAGACAAACAGGTCGTGGGCCGCGCCCGCCGCATCGAGCGCTTCCTCTCCCAGCCCTTCTACGTGGCCGAGGTGTTCACCGGGTTCCCGGGTGTGTACACCACGCTGGAGGACACGATCGACTCGTTCGAGCGGCTGTGCGACGGCGAGGGCGACGACCTGCCCGAGGGTGCGTTCATGTACGTGAGCACGCTCGATGACGCGAAGGCCAAGGCGGAGAAGATGGCGGCTGGGTGAGCACTCTAATTCGCCCGCTATGGAGTGGGTTACATTTCAATGATGCCTGTCATCGCTGTCATCGATTTTGAATATTCACTTTTTCTATTGATGCGGCTGTCACTCTTTGTTTTCGGAATGGCACTCATTGTCATTGTTGCCAGAAAGACAATAAAAGATGACAATTGCAGCCTGAAACATATTGTACTCTTGTCTCTAAGTACCATTCTTATTTTTCTTAGTATATTCGCGGACCGCTCCGGCCAAGTCGAGGCAGGTTTTTTTAAGATTCGTTTTGACACTCATAGTTCGTTGCATGGTGCAGATTTACCGGGCATCACTGTGCCGGCGGAAGGTTCTGTAGTCTTTGCATCGCGTCCGTTTTATGGTCTCGAAGAGCCTGTTTCCCATTATAGCGTGGGTTGGGACCCTTCGTTTGGAAACGTGTCGGGTGAACTCTTAAGTCAGTTTACATCTCCGAGCGGCTTCGATGAGGGTGCAAAAAGAGATATCTTTGCCGGCATGCGTGTGTCATTGCGAGGAGTTGCTCACGATCTTGGTTACTCGCCGTATGTTGCCAACACTGAATCTTCCGACATGCGGCCCGGGTCGCGGATTCCCACGGGTCGTGGCCGATTTGTTCAATACGAACCGTTGCCGATCTCGTTCGGTAGCATAGGTATTCTTGAGTCGAACGGTGAGTTCGAAGTTGTAGATAATATTCTAAGTCGCAGAGTTGACCCATGGGAGTTTCTCTTTGATGAAGAACGGCGAGGCGAACAGGGTGGCGCGTTGGTGTTTGCCGAAGTGCCAGCTCCGCCGCCAATCGATTTGGATGATTACGGCCTAATTCTTCAACTCAATGATGTGTACGAGCTGCAGATTCGGTCTGCGGTGGCGGAGTACGAGCTGTCCGGGCGTGCCGCCCGCTTACTTTCAGTTGGCGGCAGTGCGTACTTATTCGATTCGATGCTCGTTGCTGATATTGTGTTAACTGGGGATGATTTACCCGATACAGCTAGCCTCAACCTTGGAACATATATTATAGGGGTGCGCTTGACCAACTTTGTGGTACAGCAGTGAACGGGCGGCTGATCTCCGTTGTTTACTCTAGTGTCCCGAGTCTGAATTTCATTGGCGTTATTTGTTCGGGTCGATGTAGCCTGCACGCACATGTACGGGGGCATCACCATGCCCGGACCAGCCGCCATCGAGATCGAGCTCACCGGGGACGACCGGGCCGAACTCAAGCGTTGGGCGCCGGGTGCCACTGGTGGCTTGC
>JBCDJJ010000035.1:0-35545 GCA_038747915.1 Planctomycetota bacterium
CCCCCCGTCCCAACCCATCGCCGGGGGCGGGGGGGGGGGCCCCCGCCCCCCCCCCGGGGGTGTGGGTGGGGTTTTTTCTCCGTGTTTTTTTGGGGGGGGGCCGCCCCCCCCCCCCCCCACGACGCGCGAGCCGTCCCACCGGTGTGCCATGGTCCTACAGGGAACTTCTAGTGGTCACTTGACTTTTTGAGACCGAGTCTCAATACTCGTCGCGTTCTCGTGGGGGCGGAATCCTACTCGTCGCGATTCCGCACGAGAGCATCGACAGGGCTCCCATCAACGGGTGCCGAAAGAAGGAAGACACGTGCCGCTGAAACATCAAACACCAATGACCTGAGTCTCAGGCACCCGCCGAGGCCAGCTCACCTCGTGGCTGCCGTGCCAGCCCGAGTTCGCTGCGCGTGCTGCACCGGCCGGGCACCATCGCCCACTGAGCATGACACCGGCGACCTGGCCGGAGCCTCGCCTGTCGCTCCATCTCACGACGACAGAAGCATCGATCTACGGAACCCACTCGGGTGGGGCGCCATCGGTGCATCAACCCCCCGATGTGACTCGACCACACAGACTCACTCAACCCGATGCGGCGACGGGTCTTTCGCCGCACCACCGTGTTTTAGGAGACACGTCATGACCCAAGCAGCAAAGCTGCTTACGCTCGCGGGCGCCGCACTATTCGCCGGTGCCGGACACGCGAACTTCCTCGATCCAGGCTTCTCGGGGAACACCGACTTTGACGCGTGGGACAACCTCACGATCACCAACCCCCAGATCGCAGCGGCTGATCCCGCGTTCCCGTCCTTCTCCGGCTCCACGTCACCGTGGCCCGAAGGGATCGAGTCGGCGCTGACCGGGATCCAGACCGTCATCAACGACAACGGCACTCCGGGAGACCCGTTGGACGACTTCGAAGAGGACATTGTCGTGGTCACAGACGAGACCGGTGACGCCGTCTTCGACAGGGTCGCGGGCACCAGCGGCTACCCCGCCGGTGCCTCGATCTACAACTCGTTTGGAACCGGGACCTACACCGTCTCCGACACAAACGTGCTCCCCGGGCTTGAAACTGTGCTGTTCCAGATCGAGCTGGGCGCCGGCGTCGAGAACTTCTTTGGACCAGAAGGAACGCAGGTCCCCGGTTTCTTCAGCCCGACCACCGGTGGCGGCGAGCCGGTGCTGAACTTCAACGGCGGCTCGCAGGAGCTGGCGCCGGTCTATGAGGATTCGTTTGCCGGACCGCGTGCGTTCTCGGTGCCGATTCCCGGCATCCCCGGCGGCACGACGATCATCTTCGCCTTCCAGTGGGATCTCGCCGGGCTCGGCCCGATCAGCTCCTACGAGATCGTGTGGACCACCATCGAGTTCGGCACCAGCTACGCCATTCAGCTCGACTCGAGCAGCACCTTCTCTCTCGTCCCCACCCCTGGCGCCGTCTCCCTGCTCGCTGTCGCCGGCCTGGCCGCGGCGCGTCGTCGTCGTTCCAACTGAGTCACGGTGGCGACCCGCTTCGCAAGTGGGTCGCTGCGTTGCATGTGCTGTCCCCGGACCGTTTGATGCGTGATCTCGGCGCCGCCCCGACTGTCGAGACTCACCTCACCAGTCCACAGCACCGCGATGATCCGCCGGCACACCCGCCGGCCGGTCTCCCACGACCTCGTGATCAACTCGCGGGAGCGGTGTGCCGGGCAGCAGACCGCGCCGATGCACACGATCAGGGGAGTTGACAGCACGTGCATCAAGTGATAATGAAATAATATTATCGAAAAGACGCGCGTGAGCCGAGAGAGAGTCCAATGACCACCACCTGCTGCCCCAACTGCTCGTCCGCTGTCGCCGCGGGCAACGAGATCGTCTCCGTATGCACCGAGTGCGCCGGCGTCTCGGTCGCCGGCGCCTCGCTCACACTGCCCACAGTGCTGATCGGCACCGCGGTCATCGCCGCCACCGCGCTTACCGTCGGCGCGATCCATCGCGTGTTGACTCGCCTGCCGCAGCCGCAGCCGCAACCGATCACCGCGTGAACTGCCGAGTCAACCTTTGCTCATGAGGCGGGCCTCTCGATGCGGACGTTCGTCCGGCTCGAAGGCAGCGAATCAACACAGGTGACCAACCTTATCCGCGCGCTCAGGGCGCTCGGGCTGCTCACCAACCTCGACGCACTCGTTCCAGGCGGGCGCCGAGCCCCCTCGAGCCGCTCGAATCGGTCAGCCGCAATCGCAAACGCGCCTCACCTCATCTCACTTGGGCGCCGGCGCTGATCTATGTGAGGGTGAGTGGTCGCAGGGTGATGAGGGTACGCGGTGAGCACCGCAGCCGAAGTACGGATGTGGGGCCGGCAGATCGGCGCGGTCGACGGACCGAGCGAGACCGCCTCGTTCCAGTACACCGACGCGTTCCGCCGGAGCGGGATCGAGGTCGTGCCGCTCACGATGCCCCTCGCCCCGACCATCCATCGGTTTCCCAGCCTCGGTGCGCAGATGTTCCGCGGTCTACCCGGCATGCTGGCCGATACCCTCCCCGACGCGTTCAGCAACGCCGTGATCGATGTGTGGCTCGGTGCGGAAGGGGGTGCCCGCCGAACACGGGCGCGCGCGGGATGGGCGCGTTCAACTTCGCCAAGCGGCTGAAGACACTCAACGGGCTCATCGCATTCGGGTTCATCTCAGAACAATGGACCGCAGATCCAGAACGATTTAGGCTTCGTTCAAACCATCTCAACGCAGGACGAAACATCTAGAGCATCCCAAGTCCCGGAGTCGGTCGATCCACCGCGAAGACTGGCGAGACGAGTTGACTTGGTCTGCTCTAGTGCGGCGTGCGCCGCTCGCACCTGGGCGCGGCACCCGAGAGACATGCCGCGGGCGCCTGCTGCCCTCTGATCCGGTTACAACCGGACCTTTTGGCCGAAGCGTGTGGATTCGGCTTGACGCGGGGTGGCTCGGATGTACCTTCCGGCAACACGTCACACCGCATCTCGGGAGAGTTGCGTGGGGTCATGCTCGTCATGATCGCTATATTCCGGTACCTGCACCCAGTTGCCGCCATGCTCGGTTTATCCGCCGAGTGAGGGGTAGGGAAGATTGAGCATGACTCGTTTCAGGTTTTCTGTGCCATCGGTAGCTGTTGTTGCCGGTGCTGGGATGTCTATCTCGGCTCAAACCGTTTTCAATAGCGGTGGCTCGCAGACGATCAACTCGCGGATCAACGACACCGTCTCTGTGACCGACGCGGGCGATGGCACGCCGACCGAGGTGACCATCGTGAGCGGTGGGGACGTGGGGCGGACCGGCTTCTTTGCGCCGACGGACTCCCTGTTCGTTGAGGGCACGTCTTCGGTGCTTCTTGATGGTGGGCGGATCCGTCGTGACGCCCTTGCCTTCGACGGTTCGAGCTTCCTGCTCACCTCTGGACGTATCGACCGCGATTTGCTCGGTTTCGACGACAGCATGATCACCGTGGACGCGGGCATCATCAATCGCGACCTCGACATGAATAACAGCTCCTCTGCGCGTGTCAACGGCGGCACCATCCGGCGTGACATCCTTGCGTTCAATAGCTCGACAATCGATATCTTCGGCGGCACGGTCGAGAACGACATCGTCGGGTTCCAGGACAGCGTCATCAACATCTTTGGCGGCGTCACTGTCGAAGAAGATCTGGTCACCTTTGATGACGCGTTGATGAACGTTACTGGAGGCACCTTTCTCGATGATGTCATCGCGGAGGAACGCTCAACCATCACGATCACCGGTGGCTCGTTTGACGATGATGTTGAAGCAGTCGACGATTCGACGGTGAACATCAGCGGCGGTTCGTTCGGCGAAGATGTCGAGGCGATCAACGGCGGCACGATCAATGTGTTCGGCGGCACCTTCGCGACGGGCGGGCTCGGGAATCAAGACTTTGGATTCTTGGCCGACACCGGGTCCACCATCACCGTCTACGGGACGGGCTTCACCATCGATGGTGTGTCGGTTGATTTCGGTGAGATCACCGCACTCTCTGGGGTGCTCGGCGGCACGCTGCTCGACGGTTCGTCCCTGCTCACGAACTTCACCCGTCAGCCAGTGCCGGGCCAACTCGGCACGATCGTCCTGATCCCCACACCCGGATCGGTCGCGATGCTGGGCCTCGCTGGTATGGTCGCCGGCACACGGCGTCGCCGGGGGTGAACAACGCCCGAGTCTGTGTGACCTCGTCGGATAACGGCCTTGACCTCACACGAAACGCGTTTTTGTAAGCCGCGAGGTCGCCTCGGGCCGTGATGTCCGATGAGGACCCCGATCGCGTTCGTGGTGTGTCGTCGAACTCGTGGTCACTGACCAGAAATCACTGGCCAACTCGGCTGCGGGAGCGAGACGCTCCCGGCCACCGATCTCTGTGAAATGGAACACCAGGTGCTCTCGGTTGCGATCTGAATGATTGCCGAGCTGATTGGCGGGACGAGTGGACGTGATCTGCGCTCGGTCACTCGCACCCGGTCGCGATCGCATTCAGACCATCAGCGAGCGCGAACGCGTCCGCGGAACTCTGAATCGTCGTCTGAGCATCCGTCGCGTCCACGCGGCCATCACCATTGGTGTCGAGCGGACATACGAACCCGGTCGCCTCGACCGCGCCGATGTCCACGATCCCGAGACCCGGTACACCACCGTTATCTCCAACGTCGGGCATCGACAGCACGTTCGCGAACCGCGGCCGTGCCAGGGCATCTGTCGTCAGGAACGCCGGGGTCTTCTCGTTCACGCCCGCATCGATCACCGGCGAACCGAGGGGAGGGATCGGGAAGTCCGCGGCCACACCCATCAGCACCGGGTCGGCCACCACGATCGTGCTCGCCCCGAGCGCCGTGCCCTGCACGACGGTCTCGGCGCTCCAGACCAGGTTGCCAGAGACATCGACCAGCCCGGCCTGCCCGCCCGACACCGAGATCCCAACGCCGAAGTCGATCAGCGCGAAGTCGAACACCGAGTTGTTGCACCGCACATCGGCACCGGTCGAGATGTTTCGCAGGTCCGCGCCGAACACCTGCCCGAGCCCGCCGAAGCTGCCGGTGGCGCCGGGGTTGCCGTTCGAGCCGTCGGACCCGTCGTCGCCGTCCGAGCTGCCGAACGATCCCTCACCACCGTCGCCGCCGAATCCGCCGAGGGCACCCGGCCCGCCGCCGCCGCCCGCGCCTGTGAACTGATTGCCGATCCGCGTGGCCGTGTTGTTGACAATCACGTTCGGCCCCGCGGGCGCATCAACGATGAACACCCGTGCATCTCCCGCAGCACCGCCCGTACCGCCGCGGCCGCCATCCCCGCCGCGCCCACCGTCGCCGCCATCGCCCGCGGGGATGCCGAAGATCGCATTGCCTCCGTCGGCCCCATCCCCGCCGTTGCCACCGCGCCCGCCGTTCCCGCCCATCCCGCCTCGGCCGCCCCTGAGGTCGTAGAACGCGTTGTGGGCCGCGAAGAAGTACTCCATGTTCCTGGCGACCACGATCGTCGTGTTCCCGCCATCCCCGCCGCGTCCGCCGGCGCGGCCGGTGTCACCATCTTCTCCATCCTCGGCGCCGCCGAACACCGGGTTCTCACCGTCGGCCCCCGAACCGCCGGAGGTGCCATTCCCGCCTCGGCCACCCTCGCCCGCGGTGATGGAGCGGAACGAGTTGTTGACCAGCTCCAGCATCCCGCCGTTGGCCTCGATGACGACGAGCTCCTTGCCGGCCGAGCCGGGGTTGTTGAAGCTGGCGTTGGTGCCGCGAACACGGTCGGGGTCGGACGGAAAATCCTCGAAGAAGCACTTCTCGATCCAGACATCCGCCTGCGTGCTCAGGATCACGCTGTCGCGCGAGTACACCGCCTGATTCGGCGCCGCCCCCGTCCCCTGCCCGCGCACCATGCTCGTCATCATGTGGAGCGACGAGCCGGGCTGCAGCTCGATGTACCGCCCCGGACCATCGACCAACTCCGCCAGCCTGATATCGACACTCGCCCCCGACTCCGCGGTGATGATCGGCACGCTCGAGCCGCGCAGCGTCGCACTCCGGATCACCACCGTGCCGCCGTTCTCCACACGGATCCCGCCCCAGTCCGCCGTGGTATTGCCGCGCAGCTCCGTCGGCCCATTCTGGCCGCAGATGACCAAGAACCCGCCGTCGCGCACCACGATCCCCTCGCCGGGGTTGAAGCGGATCGTGCTCGCCTCGATGAAGTAGGGGCCAGACACGGTGATCGTGTTGAGGTTCAGATTGAGCCCCGGCCCGATGCCCTGGATCGCCCCGTCCAGCTCGCTCAGGTTGACGCCGCACACGATCCGCTGACCGAGCGATCCGCTCGCGGCAAGAAAGCAGAGGCATGCACCGAACAACAGACGTTGGGCCATACTGAACATGGGTGTCCTGGCGTGCCGATCATCAGCCGGTCGCTGTCCCCGCACAGCGACCACGCGTTCGGGCGGCGTGGTGCGCTCACGGGCCGAAACACACACCGAGCCGACCCTGCGAGCGCGAGATGTAGACCCGATAGTACACACGCTGCGGGCGGCGGAAGCCGGCGGACGTCCCGGGTGCGCACAAACCGATTTCTCGCGCGGTGAATCGGCCCCGGTATCGCGGCCTGACGCGATCGGATGGCGTCTACCATCGCGTCCCTGATCGATCGAGCACGAACACAGGACGAAAGAAGCAGGCTGAGATGCAGACACGACACAACAGGTCGATGAACACGCGCGCCGCCGCCCTCGCGCTGATCGGCGCGGCCCTCGCCACGCCGGCCGCGGCGCAGACGCCCGCGATCACGATCACCGGCTCGATCACATCGAGCCAGCCGCCCTCTCAGAACATCGATTTCCCGGGGCAGCCCACCTCCGTCTACGACGGCGGGATGGAGGTCGTCCTCGTCCGCTTCGGCGTCGCTGCGCAGACCCAGGTCCAGATCGATGTGCTGTCGTTCTTCGCGTTCCCCACCTTCGTGGACGGCGAGCTCCGCCTGTACCGCGACAACACCGCGCCGCTCGGGCCGGGCACGCTGATCGCCTCGAGCAACCAAGTGGCCATCGGGCAAGACCTCAACGGTTCGCCCTGGCCCAACGATCCGTTCCTCGACCTCACCCTCGAGGCCGGGTCGTACGTCGTCGCCTTCGGGTCTCAGGTCCTCGACGATGCCGAGGCCGACGCCCGCGCCTCCGACGGCGACCTCCAGGGCGACGGCACCCAGAGCCTCCCGATCACCGCCGGGCAGTACCAGATCGATATCTACGGCGATGGCCTCTCCCGCGCGCTGGTGACCAACCTCACCCAGGGCACGGAGAGCGCTTTTATCGCGGATGCGATCGACGGCGCCACACCCGGCGATGTGCTCGAACTCTCCGCCGGCACGTTCGTCGAGCGCGCTGTGGCGGTCAACGGCGGGACCAACCTGACCATCCGCGGCCAGGGCGCGGGCGTCACCGTGATCGATGGGCGGCTCGGCGACCGGGAGATCCTGTCGGTCACCGGCGAGTCCACGCTCCTGCTCGAAGACCTCACACTCCGGGGCGGCAACAGGAGTCTCGACAACGGCGGCGGGGCCCTGCGCGTGCGCTCCAACAGCTTCGTCGAAGTCCGGCGGTGCGTCTTCGAAAACAACGGTCGCACCAACAGCCAGGGGGCCGGCGCGGTCAACGTGCAGGAGGCCGAGGCCGTCTTCCACGAGTGCGTCTTCCGCAACAACACCATCCGTCCGGGCTTCCATGGCAACAACATGAGCCTGCTGCGCGGCGGCACGGCCCGCCTGTACAACTCCGTGATCGAGAGCGGCATCGACGGCGCCTCGTCGATCACCATGAGCTCGCCCGCGACCTTGGAGTTGGTCAACTGCACGCTGATCGACACGAACGGCACCACGTACATCCGGGCGCGGGGCGGGGCCGCCGCGACCGCGCACATCGTTAACAGCGCCTTTACCGAGACGTCCAACCCCGTACCATTTATTACTGCCAACGGCGCGTCGATCCAGTTCACCCGAATTCTGATCCCGAACATCACGGGCGGCGACAACATCGCGGGTGCCCCGACCTTCGTCGATGCCGCGAACGGCGACTACCGTCTCGCGCCCGGCTCGCTCGGGATCGACGCGGGGGACTATGACGCCTTCATCGCGGCCGGCGGCACCAACGGGGTCGACGCCGCCGGCGAACTCCGTATCGTCGATGTGCTCGGCACCCCGAACTACACCGATCCCTTCTCCATCGATATCGGCGCGTTCGAGGCCGGTGCGGAGGTAGTCAACGCCTGCCCACAGACCTTCGGTGCACCGTTCGACCAGTACGACGCGTTCGACGTTCAGCAGTTCCTGGACATCGGCAGCGCCGGCGAGTGCCCGTAGCCGCTGATTCCACGCCGGTGGAGCGGCGAGTTCACGCCCCGTGCACCGTGGCGTCGTCGCCGACGCGGTAGTGCGCGCGCATCGCGGATCGCGCGGGACGCATCGCCCATACGATGATGCCATGGCTCGGCCGTCCACATCCTCCCCGCACCGCCGGACCCGCGATGACCACGCGACCGAGGTCGCCGAGGACTACGTCGAAGCCATCGCGGACATCACCGCTGCCCACGGCGAGTGCCGAGTGTCCGACCTGTCCGAGATGTTCGGCGTCTCGCACGTCACGGTCATCCAGAACCTGCGGAAGCTCGAGCGCGATGGCCTCACCATCGTCGAGCCCCGCATGCCCGTGGAACTCACCGCCCGTGGCACGCGGCTGGCCCGAGCCTGCCGCGAGCGGCACGACCTCGTGCGACGATTCCTCGTGGCCATCGGCGTGAGCGAGAAGACCGCAGCGGTCGACTCGGAGGGCATCGAGCACCACGTGAGCAAAGAAACACTCGCCCACATGCGGGCGTTCCTCGAGCACACCGACGAGTAGCACGGGCCGGTTCGTTCCCCTCGCCCCCTGTGCCGACGTCGTCTTGACGGCTGATGTAGCCACCACTACATTTTGATATGTAGTCTTAACTACATAGGAGCAACGCCATGCCCGCCCGCCCCGTGATCGTCTCGGTGTCGACCCTTACCCTGCTGGCCTCGGCCAGCCTCGGCACCAGCGCCCCCGAAGGCGCCGCCGGCCCTGTCGATTCGGATGTGCCGCCCTTCGAGCGAGACCGCCTCACCGGTGACTGGTGGGGCGCCCGCTCGCACCTCGAGGACGCCGGGCTCACCATCGGCGGCGAGTACATCGCCGAGTTCACCAGCGTGCTCGACGGCGGCCTGAACGAGCGCGGCTCCTTCCGCAACCTCCTGACCATCGACGCCGAGCTCGATCTCGGGACCGCGATCGGCCTTGAGGGTGGGGCCGTCTTCATCCAGTACCTGTCGGTGAACGCCGACTCCGGCGGGTCCGCCGACGCCGGCGACCTCCAGGTCTTCTCGAACATCGAGAACGACCGCTCGCTCGATGTCATCTACGAGCTGTGGTACGAGCAGACGCTCTTCGACGAGCGGCTCCGCTTCAAAGTCGGCAAGGTCGACGCCAACTCCGAGTTCAACTTCGTCGATGTGGCTGGCGACTTCGCCAACTCCTCGGCCGGGTTCAGCCCCACGATCTTCACCTTTCCCTCGTACCCCGACCCCGCGATGAGCGTCAACGTGTTCGCAACCGTTGTCGACACCGAAGGCTTCGACCTCACACTCGGCTACGGGCTCTACGATGGCGCCGCCGCAGTCGACGGTGTTCGGACCGGCGCCCGAGGGCCATCCACCTTCTTCACCGACGACCTCTCGGACGACTTCTTCCACATCTGGCAGGCCGACCTGGCCTGGGACGCCCTCATGCCCGAGGGCCGGCTGCTCAAGGACGGCCGGGTCTCGGTCGGCGGCTGGTACCACGACGGCGACTTCGAGCGATTCGATGGCGGTACCGAGGACGGCGCCTTCGGGTTCTTCGTGACCGGGGAGATCCGGTTCTTCGATCCCGACCGGGGCCGCCCGGCCCTCGGCGGGCCCGAGACCGCTGCGCAGGCCATCGGTCAGGCCGGCGGTGAGGCCCCGCACCGGGGCCTCTATCTCTTCGCCCAGTACGGGTGGGCCGACGAAGACATCGCCGAAGTCGCCCACCACTTCGCCGCCGGCGTCGTCTGGAGAGGCCCATCGCCGGTCCGACCAGACGACAGCATCGGCCTCTACGTCTCAGCGGTCGACCTGTCCGACAACCCGGCTGCGGGCTTCGACGACAACGAAGTCGCCCTCGACACCTACTACAGGCTCCAGCTCACCCCGGCGATCTTCGTGCAGCCCGAGCTCCAGTACATCATCAACCCCTCCGGAGACCCCAGCGTCGATGACGCCCTCGTCGCAGGGCTGCGTGTCGGCGTCGCGTTCTAAGCCCACTCGGCCGGTCTACCCCATGCACCCCAGCCGGTGTGGGGCAGGAGGCCACCCCCGGCCCTTTGACTGTGCGCTGTTCGGGGCCTATTCTCCGCGGCTCGCCCATGGTGGTGGGCGATGCCCGCATCGATTTGATCACGGATCGAGGTCTCGTCATGGTTCCGACCCATCGCCAGAGCCGCGCCCGCGGCAAGAAGCGTCGCACGCACGACTCGCTGACGCCCGCTTCCGTGGCATTCGACCCCATCAGCGGCCTGGGCCGCCGACACCACCGCGCCGCCAAGAGCAGCGGGTACGTCCGGCCCGGCCTGACCATCAAGGTGGCCAAGCTCGGCATCGGCGTCGGGTAACCCGGCGGTGCGCTTCGCAATCGATGTGATGGGCGGCGACCACGCGCCGGACGCGATCGTCCGCGGCGTGGTGGAAGCGCTCGAAGACGCGACGGATGACGACCGCTTCGTCCTCGTCGGCGACCGCGCAGTCATCGAAGAAATCTTGGGCGAAGCCGGCGCGAGCGATCCCCGCGTCTCGATCGAGCACGCGCCGCAGATCATCTCCATGAGCGAGTCGCCCGTCGAGGCGATCAAGAACAAGCCCGATTCCTCGATCGTCCGCATGATGCGGCTCGGCTCGGCCCGCAAGACCGCCGACCCGGTCGACGCGGTGATCAGCGCCGGCAACACCGGCGCCTGCGTCTCCGCTGCCAACATGGAGATGCGGCGCCTCCCGGGCGTCCACCGGCCCGGCATCGCGGTCGTGCTGCCCACGCCCAACGGTCCGCTCGTGATGTGCGATGTCGGCGCCAACCCCGAGCCACGACCGAACCACCTGGCCCAGTACGGCGTGATGGCTGAGGTGTACGCGCGATCGGTGCTCGGTGTCTCGGATCCGCGGATCGCCCAGATGAATATCGGGAGTGAGGAGAGCAAGGGCACCGCCCTTGTCCAAGAGGTCCGCCACCTCCTCCGCGACAACGCGCACCTCAACTACGTCGGCTTCGCCGAGGGCCGCGACCTGTTCGAGGGCGTCGCCGATGTCGTCGTCACCGACGGCTTCGTCGGGAACACCGTCCTCAAGCTCGCCGAAGGACTCGCACGCTCGCTCTTCCGCGCCATCGCCACCGAGGTCTTCGAAAAAGACCCCGAGCTGGCCATGCAGCTCCAGCCGCTGCTCCAGGGGCTCATCCGCCAGAACGACTACCACGAGTACGGCGGCGCACCCCTGCTCGGCGTGAACGGCGTGTGCCTCATCTGCCACGGCTCGTCCGAAGCGCGCACGATCCGCTCCGCCATCCGTCGCGCCCGGCTGTACGTGCGGAGCGGCGTCAACGCTGCGATCGTCGAACGCCTCGCCGAACTCCGCACCGAGCCCGCGAGCTAGCACCGTCCGCGTCACCAGGTGCCGTGGTCTGGGGGATACCGCGGGCATCCGAAGGCCACGCGAGTGCCAACTCACCCAAGAGACACCTCGGCGATCACCTCGCCCAGAACAGGGCACCCGTGCATCATGTGATCCGGCCCAGCGCCATCACCACCCCAAACAGCGCCACCGGTGCGCAGGAGCCCGCCACGTCCCTGCGCGGTATACAGGTTCCATGATCAGCCAGCAGGCAACAGCCGCAAACACGGGTCTCGAAACCGCCGTCGCGGTCGGCGTCGAAATCGCCGGCGTCGGGCACCACGCGCCCGAGCAGGTGCTCAGCAACGACGATCTCGCCGAGTTCATGGACACCTCCGATGAGTGGATCCGTCAGCGCACGGGCATCCGTCAGCGGCACGTCTGCGACCCGACTAAAGGCGAGTCCGCCACATGGCTCTCCGCGAGTGCCCTCAAGCAAGCGCTCGACAACGCCGGCGTCGACCCCGGCGAGCTCGATCAGCTCATCCTCGCGACGGTCACCGGTGAGATGCTCTGCCCCTCGACCGCGTGCCGCGTCGCCGCCGAGGTGGGCGCCCGCGGGTGCGCCGCGATGGATCTCGTCGCCGCCTGCTCGGGCTTCGTCTACGGCCTCAACCTCGCCCACGATCAGATCCGCGCGGGCTCGGCCCGCACCATCGCTGTGGTCGGGTGCGATGTCATGTCCACCGTGATGGACTACTCCAATCGCGCCGTGAGCGTGCTCTTCGGCGATGCCGCGGGCGCCGCCGTGCTCCGCGCCTGCGACGACCCCGCGCGCGGCAAGCTCGCCTCCTGCATGCACGCCGACGGCTCCAAGTGGCGCGACCTCTACATCCCCACCCGCAACGACCACATCCCCCAGGGCGCCGATCGCTCCATGGCCCGCGTCAACTCCGTCCAGATGAACGGCCGCGAGATCTACAAGTTCGCTGTCGGAACCTTCAGCGGCCTGATCCAAGAGACCCTCGATCGCGCCGGCCTCAACGCCCACGAGGTCGACCACTATGTCTGCCACCAGTCCAACGCACGGATGCTCGAGGCTGCCCGCGAACGCTTCGGCCTGCCGACCGAGAAGATGTACATCAACATCGATCGCTACGGGAACTGCTCCGCCGGCTCGGTTCCTACAGCGTTGTCGGAGTTGCGCGCCATGGGACGCGCCCAGTCGGGCGAAACCGTGATGTTCGTAGCCTTCGGTGGAGGCCTGACATGGGCGTCCTCACTCTGGCAGCTCTGACCGTTTCAACACTCGCGCGCTCATCACCCGAGATCGTGGCTCATTGTGGTCATCTGAAATTCAATTCGATGCTCACGATGGGCATTGCATGCCCCCTTGTTGCGGGTAACTTGAAAGAAGGAGTAGTCGCGGAAGGCTGCGCGACGCGTTGTCGCGGAGCCGCCCCGAGGTCGTAGAGAGTCCTGCGGAGAGACACATGAATACGCACGTTCTGGCGATGGTCATCGCGACCGGCGCGATGAGTTCCACAGCAATGGCCAGTTTCACGGTCACCGATGGTGAGCAGCGTGTCTCGGGGCTCGGCGCGACATCCGCGACCGCGGTGCCGCGCCCCGCTGGCCAGCCGAGCACCGGCAACTTTGTATTCGATGCCGTCACCGACAGCGCTACCGGCCCGAACGGGGCGACCCTGAGCATCACCGATGCGCAGCCGGGGCGAACACCGGAGATTCGCGCGAACGCGGATCTCACCTCGTCGATCACCGACACCGGGATTGTCGTGAACGGCACCGTCGAAGCCACCACGGAAGAGTTCGACGCGGGCTTCAGCACCTTCGATGGTGCGCTCTACGCCGAGGTCTACACCGAATTCGATTTCACCGTGAGTTCCACCACGCTCTTCAATCTCGATGTGAATGCCAGCAGCCTCCTTGATTTCAACCTGCCCGTTGGCAACCGTGACATCGAGGTATTCGTCATCGAGCAGGGCGCCCTCACACCGGAGCAAGGCGGCAGCGCGTTCGCGATCTACAGCACCTCGTTCTCGGTGTTCGAGACCGGCGAGTTCACGCTCGATGCCGGGTCCTACACCATTGTGGCGAACGTCTTCGTGGGCGGACCGACCATCCAGGAAGCCTTCTTCGAGTACTCCGATCTGACCGCGGGCAGCACATCGCTCAACCTCGATGTCGCACTCACCGTCGTGCCGGCACCGGGCGTTTCGATCGCCGCACTCGCCGGCCTGGCCACCATCACCCCACGCCGCCGCCGCAACTAACCGACAACGACCACCAAACAACGATCCGCGGGCGCCTGCCCGCGGACCGAGAGCCAACGCGCTCGGGGCAATCACATCCGAGCCCCGGGCGCGAGCACGCGCGCCAGACGCCCTCTCGCCGACGCCAACCAGGCCGTCCAACACCTCAAAGCCCTGTCGCCAGGTACGCCACGACGACCACTAACAAACGAGCCGCGGGCGCCAGCCCGCGGGCCGAGAGCGAACGCGCTCGGATCAATCCAATCCAATCCAAATCCGAGCCGCGTGCGCGAGCACGCGCGCCTTCACCCACGCGGCTCGGCTGTCACTCAACCACACCAAGTCCCTTGCACGCCTCACCGACGGGCGCCCGAAGCACCACGATTTGAAGCCCCCGTCCCCCTGCGGGTAAAACACGCCCATGAGCGAGCGACGCGTGATTCTGTGCCCCGGTCAGGGCGCCCAGCGAGTAGGTATGGGACGAGCCTGGTTCGAGAGTTCTGCCGAAGCTGCACGAACCTTCGGCGCCGCCGATGAGATCCTCGGCGATCGGCTCGGCGACAAACTCTCCACCCTCTGCTTCGAGGGGCCCGAGTCGTCACTCAACCGGACCGATGTGGCCCAGCCGGCGCTCTTCGTCGCCGGTGTGGCGTCGTATCAGGCGATGTTCGCCGAGTCCGGCCCGGGCTCGCTCGCGGGTGCTGCCGGGCTCTCGCTCGGCGAGTACACCGCCCTCCACATCGCCGGCGCCATCTCGTTCGCCGAGGCACTCGAGTTGGTCGCGCTCCGAGGCCGCGCCATGCAGGACGCTGCGGAAGCCTCCCAGTCCAGCATGCTCGCCCTCGTCGGCGCTGACGAAGACAAGGCCAACGAGCTGTGCGCCCGCGCCTCGGAGGGCGATGTACTCGTCCCCGCGAACTTCAATGCCCCCGGTCAGGTGGTGCTGAGCGGCTCAGTCCAGGCCATCGAGCGAGCCGAGTCCGCAGCGGGCGATATGGGCCTCCGCGCCACACGCCTCGCCGTTGCCGGCGCCTTCCACTCCCCCTTCATGGAGCCCGCTGCGGAGCGACTCGGCGAGCAACTCGCCACCACCACCATCGCCGAGCCCTCCTGCCCCGTCCTCTCGAACGTCACCGGCGAGCCGCACATCGACGCCGACTCGATCCGCGCCAGACTCGTCGAGCAGCTCACCGCGCCCGTCCGCTGGTCGGCCTGCTGCACATGGCTCGGCGCCAACGCGCGTGGCGCCTCGTTCGACGAGCTCGCGCCCGGTAAGGTGCTCGCCGGCTTGATGCGCCGGATCGACCGCGCACTCAAGGTCCAAAGCCACGACGAGCCGCAGCAGGTCGCGTGACCACACCACCAGCCCGAGCGTGTGCGCACACACATCCTTCTTGAACGCAACGGAGTGAACCAATGGACCAGCGCGTAGCGGTGGTAAGCGGCGCCAGCCGCGGAATCGGACGAGCGATCGCCATGCGGCTCGCGGCGGACGGCCGACACGTCGTGCTCGTGAGCCGGTCGCAAGGCCCACTCGAAGAGGTGCACTCGGCGATCCGGTCAGCGGGCGGCGCCGCGAGCGTCTCGCCCGTCGATGTCTCGGACGCCGAGGCCTTCGGCGCCTGCGTCGAGGGCGTGGCGAGCGAGTTCGGTCGCCTCGACATCCTCGTCAACAACGCCGGCATCACCCGCGACAACCTGCTGCTCCGCATGACCGATGCCGAGTGGGATGAGGTTGTGCGCACGAACCTGACCTCGGCGTTCGTCGCGATGCGGTCCGCAGCGCGCGCGATGATGCGCGGCAAGTTCGGCCGCATCGTCAACATCGCCTCGACCAGCGGGGTGGTCGGCAACGCCGGCCAATCGAACTACGCCGCCGCCAAGGCCGGCCTGATCGGCATGACCAAGAGCGTCGCGCGCGAGCTCGGCCCCAAGGGCATCACCGCCAACGTGGTCGCGCCCGGCTTCATCGAGACCGACATGACCAAAGACCTCCCGAGCGAGGTCAAGGATCGGGTGTTGGCCGCGATGGCCCTCCGCCGGCTCGGCACACCCGACGACATCGCCGCCGCCGTGTCCTACGCGAGCGGGGACGACGCCGGCTTCCTCACCGGGCAGGTCATCTGCGTGGACGGCGGCCTGACCATGGCCTGATGGCCGTTTCAGGCCCCATCGTGGGCCAACGACGCCCGGCGCATGTTGGTGCCGGGCAACTTTCCTAGGCGCGTTGGGTGGGCTATATTGGCCGGCTTAGCAAAGGGCGGTTCGCGCCCGAGCGATTTGGAGACCGCACGTGAGTGAAACGACCATGACGCCCGAGACGATCCAGAGCCAGGTCATCGATATCGTGGCGGAACAGATGGGCGTCGAGCGCGAGAAGATCTCGCGCGAGACCAGCTTCGTGAACGATCTGAACGCCGACAGCCTCGACACCGTCGAGCTCGTCATGGAGTTCGAGGATCGCTTCGAAACAACGATCCCCGACGAGCGCGCCGAGCAGATCAAAACCGTGGGCGAGGCGATCGATCACATCGTCGAGTCCAAGGGCCTGAAGTAATCCAGCGCGTGAGACCGGGCCACCTGCACCGATGAGTGAGCACAACGGAGCACCGCGGCGAGTCCTGATCACCGGGATCGGCGCGGTCACGAATCTCGGCGGCACGGCACCCACCACATGGGACGCCATGGTCAGTGGCCGAAGCGGCATCACGCGCTTCGGCGACACCTACCCCGGCTTCGCCAAGTGGACCGAGGATCACTGGGCGAGCCGCGTGACCGGCGAAATCCATGACCTCACACCCGCGGCTGCGCTCTCCCCGCGCGAGGTCAAGAAGCTCGACCGCTTCGCCGTCCTCGGCATCACCGCGGGCATCGAAGCCGTGGGCGACTCGGGTCTCGACTTCGCCTCCGATCAGATCGAGCGTGAACGCTGCGGCGTGATCATCGGGTCGGGCATCGGCGGCATGCTCACCATCGAGGACGGCCACGCCGTGCTCGCCGAGCGCAAGCCGGACCGGATGAACCCCTTCACGGTGCCCAAGCTCATGGCCAACGCGGTCACGGGCGATCTCTCGATCCGCTACGGGCTCGAGGGCCACTCCGGCTCGCACACCACCGCCTGCGCCTCGTCTGGCCACTCGATCGCCGAGGCCCATCAGCTCATCCGCCGCGGCCGGGCCGATGTCATGATCGCCGGCGGCGCCGAGGGGTGCATCTGCTCCCTGACTCTCGCTGCCTTCATGACCATGAAGGCCCTTTCCACGCGGAACGACGATCCTCAGAAGGCCTCGCGACCCTTTGACAAAGACCGCGACGGCTTCGTGCTTGCTGAGGGGGCCGCGGTCTTCGTGCTCGAGTCCGAGTCGCACGCCAGGGCCCGCGGCGCCACCATCTACGGCGAACTGCTCGGCGCCGCTGCCTCTTCCGACGCCACCCACATCACCGCTCCCGATGCCGAGGGCCGCGGCGCCAAACGGGCCATGCGCTGGGCACTCGAAGAGGCCGGGTGCAACGCCACCGACATCGACTACATCAACGCCCACGGCACCTCCACCCCGCTCGGCGACGCCGCCGAGGTGCATGCCGCCCTCGGCCTCTTCGGTGACCACGCCCGGTCGTCCGCGGGCGGGACACTCCTCATGAGTTCCACCAAATCCATGACCGGACACTGCCTCGGCGCCTCCGGCGCCGTCGAGCTCGTCGCGTGCCTCGGGGCCATCCGCCACGGCGTGATCCCGCCCACCATCAATCTCGATCAGCCCGACGACGAGTTCGACATCGATCTCGTTCCGAACACGGCCCGCGAGCAGACCGTCCGGTACGCCATGAACAACACCTTCGGCTTTGGCGGCCACAACGTGTCCATGGTCGTCGGTGCCGACCGCGGCTAATCGCTCGTCCCCGCGGGACGCCCCTCGCCGATCAGACGCGGGCCGCACGCTGATCGTGTTCTGATCGGGTTTCTGCCCAGCCCGGTTCATGGCCGCGGCCCGTTCGGTCGATACGAAAGCAGATGGAAGAGCGCCTGTCCCAGATCCTGAATCTCGAGGTCCCCGTCATCGTCCGCCTCGCCGAGCGCGATCTCCCGCTCTCGGAGGTCCTGGCGATGGTGCAGGGCATGATCATCGAGCTGCCCAAGTCCGCCGGCGACGAGCTGGAGCTGATGATCAACAACAAGCCCATCGGCACCGGGACCGCGGTCAAGGTCGGCGAGAACTTCGGTATCCGGCTCAGCTTCCTCGGCGATGTCCGCGAGCGCATCGAGGCCCTGGGCAACCAGGCCCCAAAGAGCGACGACGACGATGTCGACTTCGAGGGCGAGCTCGACACCGACGTGCTCGCCGAGCAGATGCTCGCCGGTCAGCTCTAACGCTGCGCCACTGAGGTCCCGTGCCATCCAGATGCCGAGACGTGGAGATGCCGTGGTCTGGGGGATGCCGCAGGCATCCGAAGGCCACGCGGGCGTCTCTCAGCATGTTGACCCCCGTGGCTGTCACCTCGCCCCGATCACATCACGCGGCCCACCCAGGATCCCGGATGCCCCGGCCGGGTTGCTGATCACACCATGAGCGACGAGGATGCGTCGGTGAGCGTCGAGCCGCCGACCACCAAGCCGTACCGCGAGGTCACCGTCTCCGCCATCGTCACGGGTGTCGCCATCGGCCTCGTGATGAACGCCGCGATCACCTACTCGGGCCTCAAGATCGGCTTCACCATCGGCGGCTCAGCGATCGCCGCGGTCCTCGGCTTCGCCGTCCTCCGCGGGATCCTGCGCAAGGGCTCGATCGTCGAGACCAACATCGTCCAGACCGTGGCCTCCGCGGTAGGCAACTCCAACGCCGGCGTGATCTTCACCATCCCCGCGCTGCTGCTGCTCGGCCGCGAGTTCAACCCATGGATCGCCGGGGCCGCGTGCGTGGCGGGTGTGATCCTCGGCGTCGCCTTCATCATCCCACTGCGGCGACAGATGCTCGACCTCGAGCGCCTCCGCTTCCCCTCCGCGACCGCGGTGGCCGCCATCCTGCGCGCGCCGGGCGCCGGCCCAGCCAAGGCCATCGTGCTCGTCGCCGGTGTGGTCATCGCTGCGCTGATCTACCTGCCTACCCAGACCCCCAAGATCAAGCTGCTCGTCTCAGCCGACGATGTGAGCGCCATTGCCCTGGAGATGGCCCAGGAGCAACAGACCGAACACCGTGAGCGCGACCCCGTCCGCGCCGCACGCGACCTCTTCACCCTCCCCGAGCAAAGCTTCGCCGCCGAACGCGGCACCACCTGGTTCTTCGAGCGCTACAACCACGACGATGTCCGGCGCACCCAGCTCATCGCACGATGGGTCGCCACGGGACGCGTCGACGACGAGTGGGTCTTCAGGGCCGCCCAGGGTGCGGAAGAGATCCAGGGCACCGCCGCCGCCATGCTCGCCCAGATCACCGAGATCCAGGCCGAGCCGGACGACGACATCGACGTGCGCACACTCAGAGCAGCGCCCTACTGGGCGTCGCGCCCGATGCCCGGCTACGGCGCGCTCAACATCCGCGGGTTCCGCACGAGCGAGCGTGATCCCGACGAGGCCGACCGCGCCGTCACTGACTCGGTGGTGGATGTCGGCGCCCTCATCGGCATCCCTGCAGCGTTCGGGCTCATCTTCGCCATCACCCCCCTCAGCTTCGGCGCCGGCTTCCTCACCGGCCGTCCCGGGCTCGTGGTCACCGCGGGCGGCGTGCTGGCCTTCATCATCATCGCCCCGGTCGCCGCCGTGCTCGGGTGGATCCCGGTGGGCACACCACCCGCCGCGGTCTCCGAGGCCGCCCGCGGCCTCATCACCAGACCCATCGGCATCGGCATGCTCATGGGCGGTGCCGTCATGGGCGTTATCGCTGCGTTCCCCGCCATCAAGGCCGCCTTCGCCGGCATGGGCCGTGCAAAGAACGCCGCTCTGAGCGGCGCCGCACGCGACGAGCTCCCCGTGGCCTCACTCGCCTTCGCCGTGATCGGCTCAGCGGTCGTGCTCTTCCTGGCTGCCCACTTCGGCGGCGCCGGCGAAGAGTCCTCGGGCCCGCTCGCCGCGCTCAACCCGTGGGTGCGCCACGGCCTGATCGCCATCGTCGGCACCGTCTGGATCTGGTTCGCCGGCATCATCATCGCCCAGTGCGCCGGCATGACCGACTGGTCGCCGATCTCCGGCCTCGCGCTCATGACCGTGCTCGTCATCGTCGTGCTGACCGACGAGGTCGTCGCTGCGGTCATGGTCGGTGCCGCGGTGTGCGTTGCGATCTCTCTCGCCGCCGACATGATGGGCGACCTCCGCACCGGCGGTCTCGTCGGCGCGATCCCGCGGCGTCAGCAGCTCGTCGAACTCGCCACGGTCGGCCTCGGCCCGGCTGTGGCGATCATCGTGACCATTGCGCTGCACGAGGCGTTCACCCTCGGCTCGCCCGAGTTCCCAGCCCCGCAGGGTGTGGCGCTGCAGAAGGGCATCGAAGGCCTGCAGGGCGCCGGCTTGCCCTACGCCCTCTACGGCTTCGGCATCCTGCTCGGCGGGCTGCTCGGCGTGGGCTCGTTCGCCGGCCTCGGCGTGCTCGTCGGCCTCTCGATGTACCTCCCGGTGGTCTACATCTTCGCCTACGGCCTCGGGTGCCTGGCCAACCAGGTGGTCGAAGCGATCAAAGGCCGCGAGTGGACCGCCGAGTGGTGTACCCCGTTCTTTGGCGGCGTGATCATCGGCGAGTCGGTGCTCGGCTTGATCTTCGCGGGCTACGTGATCCTGAGCGGTTGAGTGTCATGGCAATGAAGGCGGCAGTTCTATTCACGATGGTTTCATGAAGACACCGGTTCCCCGACCCATCTTGCTGATCGCGCTGAGCGGCTCCCTCGTCGCCGCCGCCATGGCTGCCTCCGATGCCTACGTCGTCGATGTCGATGCCCTGGAGCCGGGCCAGATCCTCGGCATGGCCGCCAACGTCACCGAGCCCGATTCCGATGATCTCGACGGGTGGCCGGATGTGCGTCCCGTGCTGCCGGCCGAGACCGAGCTGGGCGACGAGCAGATCACCGCGCTGCGCGACGCCGGCGTGAAGCGCGTCCGCGTGACCGACTTCCAGTGGTCGCAGTGGAAGTGGAAGTGGGCCTTCCTCGCCGGGTGCGCCGGCATGCTCGCGAGCGGACTGATGCTCCGCGCGGGTGCCAAGCAGGCCGCCGCTGCTGCCGCCACGCCCGACGGCGCCGACGCTGCGGGCCCGGAGCCTGCTGCAGCTGCGGTCACACTCCTCGCCTCCGACGCCTCCCAGCTCCGCGCCGAGACCGCCGGCCGGTCCGACGACGAGTCGCGCCACCGCATCATCGAAGCCATCGACGCCATCCGCCGCGGCCCACTTGCCGATGTCCACCGCACCATGGACGGGCTCAAGCAGCACGCCCGCGGGTACACGCACTACGCCGAGGTCATCATCCCGCTCTCGGCCGGCGAGCGCGCGCTGCACCGGTCCTGGTCGTCCGCGGTTGATGGCGACGCCGCCGAGGCACGCACCGCGCTCGACCGCGCCGTGGAGATGCTCGAAGAAGCATCGAACGCCGCCGGCGAGTAGGAGCGCCGAGCCTCTCACATCACCAAGCACCGCACCCCGGTGGTGGGAGCGTCCCGCTCCCACGAACGCTTGCCCAAACACGTAAGGCATCCACCCGCGGGAGCGAGACGCTCCCACCACCAACCCCGCGGTACCATCGGTGGCTCACCCGTCAGCACGGCCCGGCACCGTGCATCCACGGTTCATTGGTACGCTCCCACGATGCCGAGCGAGCCGCGCACCACCACCGACACCAACTGGCAGCGGCTGCACCTCTGGCAGATCCAGCCGCTCCGTGACCTCGGCGTGATCGCCGCGATCTTCGGCCTGATCTGGCTCGGCTACAAGCTGAGCGTCGTTACCGTCCCGCTGCTGCTCGCGCTTCTCATCACCTACCTCTTTGAGCCACTGGTTCGCCGCCTCACCGCGAAGAACCACTTCTCGCGCGAGGGCGTCGCGATCGGCATCATCATCGGCGCCGGCGTGCTCGTCGTGCTCCCCATCATCATCGGCCTCGGCTACGGCGTCGGCTCCGGTTCCGAGTTCGCCCGCTCGGTGAGCGGCAACCTGGTCACCCTCCGCGCCGCGGTCGTCGATGGCTCGGACGAGTCGCTCAACGAGCTGCCCAACAACGCCTGGCGGTCCGCGGCCACCCGCCTCCGCGAGATCAACGACTCGCTCGCCCAAGACCGCGCCCCGAGTGGCATGCCCATCGAGGTCGTCCCGGAGCTCGCACCCGAGACGACTGATACCGACGCCAACTCCACCGCCGAAGCAGCCGATCCACCCGACGAGCCACCACCCCCGCGCCGCGCCTCCTGGCTCGAGATCACCGTCGCCGGCTTCATCATCGACGCCGCCGACTGGGCCCAGGCCAACCAGGCCCGCATCGGGCAGCAAGCACTCGGCACCTTCACCGAGGCCCTCGGTGCGGCCCTCCGTTTCCTCGGCTCGCTCGGCTACCTGCTCTTCTCCGGCTTCCTCACCGCCTTCTTCTTCTACTTCATCTGCACAGGCTACGGGAAGCTCCTCCAGTGGTTCGAACAGCTCATCCCCACCGCCCAGCGGGACCGCGTCATCAAGCTCGCCAAGCAGATGGACGGCGCCATCGCGGGGTTCATCCGCGGCCGCCTCATCATCGCCTTCGTGCTCGCCATCGCCTTCTCCATCGCCTACGCGATCATCGGCACGCCCAACGCCATCCTCGTCGGCCTCGCGACCGGCATCCTCGGCATCGTGCCCTACCTCTCGATGGTGGGCGTCGTCCTCGCGTGGGTCTTCATGATCCTCGACCCCGCCGAGGGCGCCCGCGGGGCCTGGTGGTGGATCCTAATCGGTCCGCCGCTGGTCTACGCCGTCGTCCAAGCGATCGACGAATACACCCTCACGCCCTACATCGTCGGCAAGAGCACCGATATCAACGCGCCCACCGTCCTCTTCGCCACCATCGCCGGCGCCGCGCTCGGGGGCTTCTACGGCGTCCTCCTCGCCATCCCCGTTGCTGCCTGCGCCAAGATCGTCATCCGCGAGATCATCTGGCCCAAGTTCCAGGCCTGGGTCCGAGGCGAAGCCGCCGACCCGCTCCCGCTCGGCGACTCGCAGCATTGACACACCCATCAGCGGGTATCGTGGTCGGGAGGATGCCGTAGGCATCCGAAGGCCACGCGAGTGCCGCAACACTCATATCCAGGATCGGGGCCTTCGCTTCGCTCAGGCCACGACACCAGGCTGCTCGGCCGTTGGTGGGAGCGTCCCCGCTCCACACCAACGAACTGGTGCCGGGTGCCGTGGAGACGCCGCGCCGGTGGCTTCCCGACGACGAGGGATCGAGTTCTGCAGCAGGTGAAGACCAAAGCACAGAACCCAACAAAGAAACGGCCGTTCGGCCATCAGGGCCCGGTCACCACCTCACCCCCCCCAACAACACGAAGCCCACCATCCGTCTGCCCCCCCGCGCCGCCCGGCGCCGTCACGATCACCTCGCCGAGCGCCCCATCCACCCCAACGCGCCGCAGCTCGCCGCGATGCCACGCGAACACCGCTGTCGTCGCGAGGGGCAGCTCGACATCGCGCTTCGTCCGCCCGCTGTGCGCCGGTTGCCAGAGCGGGTCAGCGAGCGGGTGCGACCGCGCCTCCGACTCCGCATCATCGAACACCGCGGTCCACACCAGCGTGATCGACCCGGCAGCCACGTCGAGCTCCGCCCGCTCCGCGAACACCGAGTACAGCCCCGGCTCCGCGCGCCGCACGTGCCAGTCGAGCCACAGCCCGCCCTCCTCGGAGTAGTAATCGAGCTCGCCATCGGAGACCACCGGCGAGCCCACCACGACGATGTGTGTGAATCCACCACCCGCGAGATCGGGCGCGATACTTGTGATCGCCGTGTTGGTCACCGCCTCCGCTCGCACGATCGCTGCGTAGTGCTGGCCCGCCCCGATCGACGCGATCAGGCTGAGTCCGAGCGCGACCCCGAGCGCGCCGCCCGCGAGCACCCGCCGCAACACGGTCGCCTGCGGACCGCCGCGCACGACAACCAGCGCGGCCACGAGCGCCAGCGCCAGCGCCGGTACCACGCCGTACATCACGCGCGAGGGGAACACGCCGGTTGCCCGCGCGAAGAGCGGGAGTGTCGTTGCCCACGCGATCAGGTACGCCGCGAGCGCATGATCCACCAGCCAGAGCCACACCGGCCTCGCATCAGCGGCCGCATCACCCTCGCGCCGAAGCATCGCCCGCACGAGCACCACGACGCCGCACACGCCGGCCAAGACCGACACCAGGCCGATCGGGCTCGTGAGCACACCGGGCAGCGCCCCGATGCTCCCGCGCCAGTCGATCGCCGGCCCGTACCCGAGATCGAGCACCCAGTTCGGCACCCGGAGGTGCACGAACACCAGCGACTTGGCGTACGCCTCGGGTGACGCTGCCGACAACGGCCGCCAGTTCGCCTCGGGGTTCTGCGCGAACGTCACGATGTAGCCCGCGAACCACAGGACAGCGGGCACACCCGTCCACCAGCTCCGCTTGGCTGCGGTCAGGCCCACCATGACAAATCGGCCGATCGATGCGGTCGGCCGCTCGCTCCCGGCGCGAGCCGCCTCGAGGGCAAACACGAACAGCGGGGCCGCGACCCACACCTCGTACACCATCAGCGCGATGAGTATCCCCACGAACACACCGCCCACCCGTGCGACGTGCGCGACCACCCCGCGCGGCCGCACGAGGGAGAGCCGCGCGGTCCAGAACATGATCGCGGCACCCACCGTGCATCCGATCGCCGACCACCACACCACGCCCTGCGCCACCATCGGGCTCGCTGCGAACACGCCCGCGACGATGCCCGCGAGCCCAGTGCCCCACCCGATCGCCCGCACCACCGAGTAGAGGCCCGCGGCGGCGAGCAGGTGCGCGCCGAGCGCCACCAGGTGCGCACCGCCCTCGCCGAACCAGAGGCCCCCGTACCCGATGATCGGATAGGTGAGCGGCCGGTAGAAGGTCACATGCCCGCGGCCCGCGCGACCGAACGCGTCCCAGAGCGAGTCGACGGTGTACAGACCGTTCCCGAAGATCAGGTAATAGTCGTCGGACAGAAAGCCGGCGCTCAGAGCCGCCGCGAGGTAGGCGCCGACGCCCGCCAGGAGCGCGCCGAGCAGCGGGATCGAGACCACGCCGCGCCACGATCGATTCGGGCCGTCGTCCTTCGACATCATCGTTTCACTCCGGCTCCTGGGGCTTCAGGCAACACACACGGTCCGTCCGCACGAGATGCACGAACGGTCACCGGCGAGCACTCACGGTTCGCCGAACCCACATCATCTCGCGCACGGGCCGCACCCGATCACGCGGCATGCTACCGGTCGTACACACGCCCGGCGGTTGGTCCAGGTTGGTTGGAGAAGCACGCAATAACTTCTCGTTAAAACGTTGCATCACTTTCTCATTAGACTGCACAGTCTCCTGATACAACTCTTCACAGATTTTGTTTGGAAGTCGAACTCGAAATCGATACCCTGATGCGGTTATGAGGGCGAGATCATCGGATGGCAGCAAAGACCACAAGTCATTGGGTCTCCGTGGGTTGCTTTGGGCGCGGCCGGTGTGGACGGGGACTCCGTGGACCGTGCGAGTCTCGGAATTGTGCCGGGGCGGTTCACCCCGACCGATCTCACCGAGTCGCCCGATCTTGGTCGCCGCTTCGATCTCGTCCAGAGCCTCAAGGTGGCCGGGCACCGTGCGACGCCGGGCTCCGAGGCGTTGGTTGCACCCATCCCGCGGCACGCCGGCCTGCCCATCTCTTCGGCATCGGGCCTAGGCGGGGAGAAGCACATCGACGAGCGCTCGCTCTGGTTCCGGCGCGGTCTCCTTCTGTTGGATGGTCTGTCGCATGGTCTGTCGCATGGTTTCCGGACTTTGGGTTGCTGGAGGCCGCATCTGGCCGGCGCCCACGCGTGGAGCCGTGGTCTCGGTACAGCACACACACGCCCGTGATCGAGGTGCTGACCGACCGTGCGCTCACGACCGAGATGGCCGCGGGGGTCTCGATCGCCGATCGGTCGAGTATGACGTGGGCGTTTCGAAAGGTTGTGCTCCGGCGGTTTGCCGAGCGCGTGGTTACTACCATCGCGTTGTCGATACAGCGGTTGCGCCGCACACCCGGTGCGAAGAGATTAGAACGGTAACTTGAGTTGTGAGTCCGATTCACACCGACCATCTCGAGCTCGAGCCGGCCGTGGTCTCTGACCGGCCGCGGGTGTCTGTCGTCGTGCCCTGCTACAACGAGCAGGACGTGCTGCACGAGCTGCACCGTCGTCTGTCCGCGGTGGTCGACGAGCAGGAGGGCACCGCCGAGATCGTGCTGGTGAACGACGGGTCGAAGGACGCCACTTGGGAGCTCATGACCGAGCTTGCGGCGAGCGATCCGCGGCTGGTGTGCGTCAACCTCTCTCGGAACCACGGGCACCAGCTCGCGCTCACGGCCGGGCTGCACATCTGTCGCGGCGAGCGGATCTTCGTCATCGATGCCGATCTTCAAGATCCGCCCGAGCTGCTCTCGCAGATGATGGCGCGGATCGATGCGGGCGCCGATGTCGTGTACGGCAAACGCCGGCAGCGGGAAGGGGAATCGGCGTTCAAGCTCATCACCGCGGCCTCGTTTTACCGCATCATCGATTGGATGAGCGACACGCAGATCCCGCACGATGCGGGCGATTTCCGGCTCATGACCCGCCGCGCCCTCGATGTGGTGCTCGACATGCCCGAGCGGCACCGCTTCATCCGTGGCATGGTGAGCTGGATCGGATTCAACCAGGAGCCGTTCCTCTACGACCGCGATGCACGCTTCGCCGGTCAGACCAAGTACCCGCTCCGCAAGATGATCGGGCTGGCCAAGGATGCCATCACCGCGTTCAGCGTCAAGCCGCTCACCTTCGCCAGCACGTTCGGTCTGATCGCGATGGGCATCGCGGTGCTCACCGTGGGCTACGCGGTGATCAGCTATTTCTTCTTCAGCACGGAGCCGGGGTGGGCGAGTGTGATGTCGGTCGTGGCGTTCTTCGGCGGTGTGCAGCTCCTGGTGCTCGGCGTGATCGGCGAGTACCTCGGGCGGTTGTACGAGCAGGCCAAGGGCCGCCCGCTGTTCGTGATCGATCGCGTGCATCGCACCGGTGGCTCTGGACCTCCGCCGCGGGCCGGTGCGGTCCGCACCCGGGCGACGACCGCCGATGTCTGACCCACCGCTCAAGCCCGCCATTGCGCCGTCCGCCTCGCGGATGCGCTCGCGGCTGGCCATCGTGATCCAGATCGTCGGGTTCGCGATCGGCATCGCGCTGCTGGTCTGGATCATCGCGCAGGCGCGGCAGGATCTCACGCCGGACAAGATCGACCAACTCCGCGAGGCCGAGGCCTGGCGTGTCGGGCTGATCGTTGTGCTTTCGGTCTCGTCGGTGGTGCTCAACGGTGTGATGTGGTGGGCCGCGATCACACCGGTGCGCCGGGTGCCGCTTGTCGATTGCCTCGGTGTGAACGCGGTCGCGAGTGCGCTGGCACTCCTGCCGTTCAAGCTGAGCGTGGTGTTCCGTGTGCTGATCCACCGCCGGCGGCATGGCGTGCCGATGCTGACCTTCGGTGGGTGGGGCGCGGCGCTCGTGGCGTTGATGCTCGCGGCGTTGGGCCCGGCGGTCGGCGCGAGCCTGCTTTTGCCGGGCGGGAGCATGGCGTGGTGGGCGGCGTCGATCGGCGGGGGCGGTGCGCTGCTCGGTGTCGGCGTGGTGCTGGCGCGGTACTTCTCGACGGGCGCCGGGTGGCGTGTGCTGCGGCGCGTGGTGGAACGTGTGCTGGGCGAGCGTGGGGTTCGGCTCATGAACTCGTCGCCGGTAGAGAACGCCCACCAGGGCGTATTCATGCTGGCGTCTCCGGGGTGGACGTTCCTCGGGGGTGGGCTTCGGTTCACGGACACGATGGCGTACGCCGCGCGGTTCTGGCTCGCGTCGTCGATCGTCGGTGTCTCGATCTCGGTGGGGGACGCCGCGGTGGTCGGGGTGTCGTACTTCATCATTTCGGTGATCGCCCCGACGGGGTCGGCGGGTGTGCGCGAGGCGGGGACAGCGGGTGTGTTCGCGCTGCTGCGGATTCCGGACCCGGCGCTGACGGTGGCGTTCGTCGGTGCGATCGAGCTTGGTGTGGGGATCGTGACGGGCGTGCTCGGCGCGTTGGTGCTGAATCCTCGCCGGATGTTTGCGCCGCGGGTCACGCTGGCGGACGGGTGATCAGTGCCGCGACGATGCTGCTCGCGACGAGTGCCGCACCGAGAACCGGTCGGCGCCATCGGTCGGGGAGTGCGGCGATCGAGAGTGCTGTGGCGACGATACAAGCTTTGAGCGCCCACCAGGCGGGTTCGAAGAGCTCGACACCGACGGCCGCATAGACCGCGGGGGACCAGAGGACGAGCGCGGCGTACCACGTGCTGAGGCGGCCACCGATGGGTGTGATGGCGGCGAAGCAGACGAGGGCGACGAAGGAGGCGGAGGCGAGTGTGTCGGTTGGCGAGAGTCCGGCTGCGGCGAAGACACACCAGAGACTGCCTGCCCAGAGGATGGCGACGGAGAGCGGCGGTGGGAGCGTGATGGCGCCCGGCGGGGTGGTTTCGAGGAGCGCGAGGAAACCGAGGAGGAGGGCGCCGGAGGCAGCGACGGTCCATGCGGGCCCGATGGTGGTGCTCGCGAAGGCGATCGGCACGAGGAGGGCACCGGCGACGAGGGCGACCCAGATGCCGAACCGGATCCCGCGCGCGAGCGGCGTAGAACCCCCATTCTGGGCTTCTGAGGACGTCTCACACAACTTATTGGGCATGCGGATCCCTCATTGCCGAAAGACTACACTGACCGATGAACGATGGAGCGTTCATTGAAGGGTTCGCGGGCGGATGATCCGTGGTCCGGACCTGTGCAGGAGCGATCAAGGCGCCATGAACCGCACGTCCGATCTGTCGGCCCTGATGCAGCCTGTTGAGGCGGCAACGGGGGACACACCGGCCGCTTCGGCCTCACCAGACTCAGGTGAAGCCCCGCCCGGAGCCGCGACCACAACACCGGCCTCGGCGGCTCGCACGAGTGCTCAGGCAGCCGGTGGGGTGCCGCGTCCGAAGACGAAGGTCAAGCACTTCGTGCTGGATACGAACGTGCTGCTGCACGACCCGAAGGCGCTGTTCGTCTTCGAGGACAACAACATCATCATCCCGTTCACGGTGCTCGAGGAGATCGACCGGTTCAAGGGTGACTCGAACTCAATCGGGCGGAACGCCCGAGAGACGATCCGGTACCTCGATGTGCTGCGCGAAACCGGGCGGCTGTCCGATGGTGTGTCGCTCAAGGGGTGCGGGGACCGGATCCCCGCGGCGCTCGTGACCGAGCCGACGGGCACGCTCAAGATCGTGATCTCACCCGAGGAGCTCAAGCGGCCCCGGGCCATCGAGCACGACTCGCCGGACAACCGGATCATCTCGGTGGCGTATCACCTGCAGCTGCAGGGCGAGCCGGTCGTCTTCGTCTCGAAGGACATCAACGCGCGGATCAAGAGCGATGCGCTCGACATCCGCACCGAGGACTTCGAGAACCAAAAGGTTGATGTCGAGAAGCTGTTCACCGGGTACGAATCGATCTATGTCGACCGGGAGGTGATCGACGAGCTGTACTCCGAGCGGATGCTGGCGCTCTCGCGTCTCGAAGAGGCTCGTGTGCCCACCGAGCAGGACCCGGCGCCGCCGAAGGTCAAGGCGAATGGGAACGGCAACGGGAATGGGGCACAGGGGTCGCTCGCGCTCGTGCCCAATGAGTTCGTGCTGCTGATCGACGCGATGGACGAGGGGCACACCGGGCTCGGGCGGCGGCTCGCTGATACCGAGCACGTGATCCCCGTCTCGGCGCCGCGGAAGCCCACGTTCGGGATCATGGCCCGCAACGTTCAGCAGACCATGGCGCTCGACCTGCTCCTCGACGACGAGGTGAGCTTCGTCACACTCATCGGGTCCGCGGGGACCGGGAAGACGTTGCTCGCGGTCGCAGCTGGGATGCAGAAGATCTTCTCCGAGGAACGGTACGAGAAGCTCCTGGTCGCCCGGCCGATCATGCCGCTCGGGCGCGACATCGGGTACCTGCCCGGGGACAAGGACGAGAAGCTCGCGGCCTGGATGCAGCCGATCTTCGACAACCTCACGTACCTGCTTTCGACCCGTGGGCACCCCATGCAGTCCGCGGAGAGCCACACCACCGAGCAGCGGGTCAACCGGCTCATCGCGGACGGCCGGCTCGTGCTCGAGCCGCTCACGTACATCCGCGGGCGGTCGATCCCGCACCAATTCATCATCGTCGACGAGGCCCAGAATCTCACGCCGCACGAGGTCAAGACCATCGTCTCGCGCGTGGGCGAGGGCACCAAGATCGTCTTCACCGGCGACATCGAGCAGATCGACAACCCCTACCTCGACGCCTCCAGCAACGGGCTGACCTACGCCATCGATCGGATGCGCGGGTGCGGTGTGGTGGGGCACGTGTCCTTGCTCAAGAGCGAGCGGAGTGAACTCGCTTCGATCGCCACGGATCGGTTGTAGGTCGGCGGTGTTGGGCGCTTGATGGTGTGCGGCGGGTTGGTCCGCGGGCTTGCGGCTCGTGGGTGAGTGGTTGGGGTCGGTGTTGTTCTTAGTGGTGAGCGTTGTGTTTTGGATTGGTGGTTGCTTGGTGATAGGTGGCGCTCGTACTTGTGGGCGAACCACCGGTGGCATCTGGCGAGATCACCGGGTGTCGTCCGAGCTCTTGTGAGGCACCGAGATCGACATGATGACTTTGGCACGTTGAGTAGCAACAGCAGTTGCCGTGAGACGGGTTGCCCTATCTAGTTAGAGTGCCGGAATCCGCTGCCGAACTCGATACCTCTGATCCGTACACCGCCCGCGGCGACACAGGAGCCACATCGACATGGTCATGTCAGATACGCGCTCTGCCTCCGTGGCAGCCGCAGCAATCCTCCTTGTGAGTGCCACTGCCGCGCAGAGCGTGTTCCCGGCCGGTCCAACCGCCGGTCACGTCACGATTCGCGCTGAGATCGACGGTGGGCTCGAGTTCTGCGGTCCAGGCCTTTATTCCCGCCGCGTTACCGCCACCACTCCTGTCCCCTCGCTCGGCGTGTCAAACACCGTGGGTGGCGGGGAGACGATCATCTTTCCCGCTTGCCCTACATTCCAGGTTGCTACCGCAACAGCCCAGGGCAGCGTGTCGGCTTCTGCCTTACTAGTAAATGGTGAAATACGGACAGTAGGGGTCAACGTCGGCTCAGTGGTGACAGTCTCCGGAGCTAACGGAACGTCGCCACTGTCCGGCACGAAGATGCTCGCCGAGACCAGCGGCTGGATCTCGATCCGAATTACAGACTTCACGCGGCCTTCAACCGACTTGTTTTTCGCGGCGAGCGCGACGTCTCTAACTCCGCCTATCGGGTGCGCCGAGACAGCGGTCGTGGAGAATTCCAGCAATACCTTGCTGCTGATCCCCGAGCTTGGTCCCTGTGCTACCCCCGCTGCGTGCAACGCACTGCTCGGCACCTGGCGCGGTGTGATGTACCCCGGAACCTACACATTTGTTGGTAGATCAACTTTCAGGGCACTCGGAGAGGACACCGGCTGCCTGTCCACTCGCATCGGCGGCTCGACCAATCTCATTTTCCGTGTCAACGGCACGCCCACTACGCCCCCGCCATGCTCCGGCACTGGCCCTTGCGCAGATGTCAATCTCGACGGCTCCTTCACCATCGAAGACCTCTTTGCATGGCGACAGGCTCCATTCGACTCCGACGGTGACGGGCAAATCGATCCCGAGTCCTGCGGGCAAGACGCCGCCTTCCTCGCCAACATGCTCGTGGCCATGGACCCAACCACCGACGCTGACAATACCGGCGTCCCTGACAACTACGAGGACGCCATCGGCGGACCCTGTGCTCGAGTTACCCGATCCGACCTCAACGCCGACAGCTCTCGTGACTCCTTTGACGCCGCCGAGTACCTCAACCGATTTGCCGCGGCCGATCCAGCTGCCGAGGTCACCGGGGACTCCCCAGCCGAACTGACACGGCTCGACATCGATACCTTCCTCGCCATCCTCGCCGCGGGCCTGTAGCGCCGGAACATGATCCAACACAAAACGTATCTAAGTTCCAATCGACCGCCGATCGTTTGGGATACTCATATCCTTTGGTTCAAGTAAAATACGAACAAGTTCTATCGTTGCGGCCGGCCGAGGAACTCTTATGCTGGTGGGGAGTCTGGGGATCGCAGCGGTCGAGCCGCACCATCACGGGAGAAGGCTGAGCTCACCGGTGTATGTAGATGCGTGATGACATTGGGATCATAGTTTGCAATGGTATTGATGCCGTAGATCTCAATATAGCGCGCATCGTCCAGATACTTCTGGCTTTCTGTTCCGGCGAGCAATCACCAGCCGCTCTCAGCTTTGAATCCGGGCTACTCTCGGTACATGTAGCCGGCGGCTCTCCGTCGACCGTGATCTTGTCTGATGCGAAGCACGCGCCGTGACCCATCGCTGCGTTGCGAAGCTCGTACGATGGCCTCTTGAAGTGCTTGTCCTAATGCATGGACCAGCACCCGGGAATTATGCGGCGCCAACCTGTTCTTCCACCGCCGCCGGGTCGTCGATCAGCAGGTCGTCGACGGTGGGGGCATCGGGCAGTGGCTTGCCCTTCGCGTCGGTCAGCGGGCGGCCGTCGAGGGTTTTGATGATGGGGATGGGGTTGGCCGCGAGGAGTTGGTCGAGCTCGGCCTGGAGTGTCTTCTGCTGCGTTTCTTCGAGCGCAGCCCACTTGCCGCGGCCGCGGCACTTGGGAAACATCGAGCACCCGAGCCAGGGGCCGCGGATGCCGTCGCGCAGGTTGAGCTTGTTGCCACACTTCGGACATTCAAGATCCGTGAGGAGTGGCGGCGGGCTCGGCGCGGTGACCTTCCCGGCTTTGTCGAGGTTGAGGATCATGCCGACGTCGTTGCCCTCACCCTCTTCGAGCACTGTGGTGATGAAGGGGCCGAAGCGGCCGGTCTTCTTGATCATCGGGCGGCCGGTCTTGGGGCACCGGACGTTGACGAACTCGTCGGGCCGCGGGCGACCCTCGCGGTCGCACGGGCAGGCGAAGTTGCACTTGGGGTAGGTCTCGCAGCTCAGGAACTTGCCGTTCTTGCCGAAGCGGTAGACGAGGCCTGCGCCGCACTTCTGGCACCGGTACTCGGCCGGAGATGGGCGGATCTCGGCCTTGGCGTGGCCCAGCTCTTCCTCAGCGACAGCGAGGCGTTCCTGGAAGGGGTCGTAGAACTCGTGGAGGGTGCGCACCCAATCGGTGTGCTCGTCCTCGATTTTGTCGAGTTCTTCCTCCATGCGGCGCGTGAACTCGAGCTCCATGATGCCTGGGAAGGCCTCGATGAGCTTGTCGGTGACGACCTCGCCGAGGTCGGTGGCGTAGAAGCGGCGGTCGAGCTGCTCGACGTACTTGCGGTCTTGGATGACCTGGATGATCGAGGCGTAGGTGGAGGGGCGGCCGATGCCCTCGCTCTCGAGGGTTTTGATGAGGCTTGCTTCCGAGTAGCGGGCGGGGGGTGAGCCGAACTTCTGCTCGGGGTCGAGGGAGAAGGGGTGGAGGGGCTGCTGCTGAGTGAGGTTTGGGAGGGTTTGCTCGTCGCTCGCGGTGGGGACGCCGGCGACCTTCATGAACCCGTCGAAGACGAGCACGCGGCCGGTGGCGCGGAAGGTGAGCGTGCGTCCGCGGCCGCCCTCGATGGTGATGGCCGTGGAGTCCCACTGGGCGGGGGTCATCTGGCAGGCGACGAAGCGGCGCCAGATAAGGTCGTAGAGGCGCCACTGGTCGGGCTGCAGCTCACCCTTGAGGTCGTTGGGGTGGCGGGTGACATCGGTCGGTCGGATGGCCTCGTGGGCCTCTTGGGCGGCCTTGTTGGTGGAGCCGAAGAAGTTGGGTTTCTCGGGGAGGTAGCGGTCGTCGAAGCTCGAAGCGATGTAGCTGCGGGCAGCATTGAGCGCATCGCCGGAGAGGTGGGTGGAGTCGGTCCTCATGTAGGTGATGAGGCCGACGGCGCCCTCGCCCTTGATCTCGATGCCCTCGTAGAGGCGCTGGGCGGTGCGCATGGTCCGCTGAGCGCCGAAGCCCAGGCGGCTCGAGGCAGCCTGTTGGAGAGTGCTGGTGATGAAGGGGGCGGAGGGGCGGCTGGTGGTCCGCTTGGTCTCGATCGCGGTGACCTGGTAGGCGACGGTGGGGTCGGCATCGCCGGTGACGGTGCGCTTGAACCGGGCGGGGCCGCGGCCGCGTTCGTCTTCCTCGACGGTGGTCTGGATGTTGGTGAGGCCGGCGGCCTCGGCGAGCTCGACGACGCGCGATGTGAGGTCCTTCGGAGCGGGCCACTTCTTGAGGAGCTCGGCGACCGGCTCGTCGGTCGAGAGGTCGAGCGTGCCACCCGGCTGACCGAGATCGAGCGGCGCGCCGTCGACGGCCACAAGGTCGGCCTTGACGGCGTTGCGATCGGCGAGGAAGGCGTTCTGGTGCTTGATCGTCGGGCCTTTGCCCTTGTCGTCGCGGCTTGTTTCGAGGAAGGCGGGCCAAGCGTCGACGAGGGGTGCAGCGTCGGCCTCGCTCAGGGCGAAGCGGCCGGTCATGGTCCATCGCTCGTCGGGGACGAAGGCGCGGATCTCCCGCTCGCGCTCGACGACGAGGCGGACCGCGACGCTCTGCACGCGTCCGGCGCTCAGGCCGCGGGCGACCTTCTTCCAGAGGAGCGGGGAGACCTGGTAGCCGACGATGCGGTCGAGGATGCGCCGGGCCTGCTGGGCGTCGACCTTGGATTGATCGATGCCGCGTGGACTGGCGAAGGCCCGCTGGATCTCGGCTTTGGTGATGGCGTTGAAGACGACGCGTTTGGCCTCGGCGGGGTCGACATCGAGGAGGTGCGCGAGGTGCCAGGAGATGGCTTCACCCTCGCGGTCGAGATCGGTCGCGAACCAGACTTCGGTGGCCTTCTTTGCCGCTTGCTTGAGCTCGGAGACGGTCTTGCTCTTGCCGGGGAGGACCTCGTAGGTGGGTTCGAAGTCGTTCTCGAGGTCGATGCCGGGGACGGGGCGCTTGTCGCCCTTTGGGTTCTTGGAGGGCAGGTCGCGGATGTGACCGACGGAGGCCTTCACGACGTAGTCGGCGCCGAGGTACTTATTGATGGTCTTGGCCTTGGCGGGGCTCTCGACGATGACGAGCTTCTTGCCAGCGCCGGACGGACCGCTCGCAGCAGATGAGGCGGTTTTCTTGGACGTCTTCTTCTTTGTGGACGTCTTCTTGGTCGTCTTTTTGGTGGTGCGTTTGGCCATGTCTGAGTACTCGATCGCCTCCGTTACGACTCGCGTTCTCGGTCGGTCGTGGCGCGGGACTTGAGGGCGGGTCGCCCCGGTTTCCGAACTCTTCGCCGTTTTCGTTCAGGGCTTCG
>JBCDJJ010000036.1:0-35488 GCA_038747915.1 Planctomycetota bacterium
GCAACGCCCAGTTCTTCTATCAGATCTCGATCGATAACCTCTCGGGCACGGGGCTGAGCTTCGAGGACGGTGATCTGGTGTCGATGGATCTGTCGGGTGATGTCACCGTGTCACTCTTCCTGGCCTTCAACAATGCCACGCCGTTGGTCACCACCGCGGGCACGTTCACCGCATCCGGGCTTGACTACGCGTTCGATGTCACGGGCTCTGGCGGTTTCGGGCCGTTCAGCGGCACCAATATTCTCATGAACCGTGCCGGCACCGCCTCGGTGATCCCGGCGCCCGCCTCGTTGATGGCGTTGGCCCCGGCCGGTGCCGCCGCACTCGGTCGCCGTCGCCGCCACTAAGACCCAGCGTTCACCGCTGATCGATTGCCGGCGGGCATCATGCCCGCCGGTGACTTGTCTTCGTACGCACATTACACACGACTCAAACGGAGAGCATTCGCCATGACGCCACGCCTGCTCATCACGCTCGCCGGCGCAGCCTCGCTGCACCTGGGCCTGAACGCCGAGAATGCCTCCATCCCTCTCACCGGCGATGACGCCGACGGCTACTTCGCGGTTGTTGGGCTCAACCAGGAGGGCAATCAAACGCTCGCGGGCATCAGCCGCGACCCGTGCGATGTCAAGTTCTTCGATTACCCCGCGTACGTGAACCCGAACAACCCGAACAACATCTACATCATGTATGTGCAGCCGTACCGCTTCGGGCTTGAGTACCCCATGGAACTACACCCCGTTTCGTTCGGTGAATTCGTGGAAGTCGGCGAGCTTCGTCCTGCTTCCGAAGCCGCCAACGAGGGTGTGACCTTCATCGAAGCCGTCTCCGAGGACGACGGATCCATCGTCGATGGCGAGCAGCGAAGGGACTTCTCCGACTTCAACACTGGCGCCATCGAGTTCGATACCTCGATGCTCACCGGGGTCGGCACCGAGGTCATCGCACCCGAGGACATCACACTGATCCTTGACGGGACGGAGTTCAACGCGACCAACCGCAAGGAGTTACTCGTCGGGCCGGACCGGCCCCCCTTCGGCATCAACGGTCGCTCCAACCGAAACGAAGCGTTCTACGAGCTCGACATCGCCGCGACGAACCTCGCCGGCGAAGGCCTTATCTTCCAGGGAGGCCTGCTCACATCAATCGACATCCAGGCAGATGCCATGGTGGGTGCCGCTGGTGGCGCACTCGGCGCCTCCGCCGACCTTCAGGCCGGCCTGACCTTTTTATGTGACCGCTTCGCCTACGATGCCGACGATCAAGTCTCATCGTTCTTTGCCAGCAACGTTCGACTCATCCTCAACCGAGAAGGAACGATTGATGCAGTCGGAAGTTATGTGGTTCCCGGAACCTGCGCAGCGGACTTCAACGGGGACGACGCCGTCGATGCTGCCGACGTCAACCAGGTCGTCGACGCGATCGAACTGCTGGGTGTTGAATACAACTGCGACGCCTTCTCCGACGCGTTCGATGTGGCGAGGTACCTCACCTTTGTGGCGCTCGGCTGTGTCAACTGAGCACGAGTCCCATTGCATGCCCATCCCGGCATGCCGTCGAGTGTGGATCTCCTGCGCACCCGGCTTCACACTCATCGAGTTGCTCGTCGTCGTGGCGGTCATCTCGCTGCTGATCGGGCTGTTGGTCCCCGCGCTCGCCGCTGCCCGCGAGACCGCGAACGGCCTCGTCTGCCAATCGAACATGCGGCAGATTGGTATCGGCTTCTATACTTACGCTACCGACTACGACGATCGGCTCGTCCCACATAGCTGGGCGGACGAGGAACTCGCCGATCTCTTTGGTTTTTTCAACACACGGCGGACGTGGTGTGTCGCTGAGATCGATGGTGATCCCGAAGAACTCTTCGCTGCGAGTTCCGTCGGTCGATATCTCGACAGCGTCGAGCAGATCGCCGGCTGCCCCAATTGGGATCCACCGGCGGAGTACCTGCAGGAGAACTTTTACGACAACGAGTTTGTGCATAACTACCCAGCCCTTGACTACGGCTACAACGGAAAGATGCTGGGCATCCCGAGCCCGTTGCCGCAAGAGGGTCCAAGCCGCTGGATCCCGTTCCGCATCTCGGCGCTCAAGGGTCCCTCGACCACAATCATGCTCGCTGACCACGCGGTCTATGTCACTGATGCAACCGGCAACCTGATGTTCAGTGCGGAGTTCGAACTCCAGCCACCTGCGCCCGATGATTACGGACCACGCGCGGCGTCGTCTGCCACGTCAGAGGGGGCAACCGTCCATGGTCGGCACCGCGACGGGCGAGCCAATGCCCTCTGGGTCGACGGGCACGTCTCCGAGCATGTTGTCCGTCTCGAGGAGTCGGCACCGGAAGAGCGAGAGTTCCAGCTCGGTGACATCTTCGAGGGCGACACGCCGACTAACGATTGGTGGGACGGCGGTATCCGAAACCGTGACACCACCAGCGAGTGATTGATCGACGACTGCAAGGCCGTCGCACCGGTTGACGATCGAGCCACCGAACCTACTCGGCGACCGTGGGTTTCACACTTGGTCCACACACCTCGAACCGCGTGGTGATGCCGGGGCCGGGTCCGGCTGGTGTTGGTGCCTGTCCAGCGACGATCACGTCGTATGTGCCAGGATGTACGACGCGCTCGCCGGTCTCGCCTGCTTCAGCGAGTAACTTCGCGGGCACCTGGAACTCGACACGCGTTGTGTCGTTTGCGGGGATGCGCACCCGCTCGAAGCCCCGGAGCGATTGGCGTGGCGCGTGCTCGTCCGCATCGAGTCGCCGGGTGTACACCTGGACAACCTCGTCGCCGTCGCGATCGGACATGTTGGCCACCTCGGCTGTGACGGTCAGCACGCTATCCGCGTCGACGGCGGTCTCGTCGATCCACACGGCTCGGTACTCAAACTCGCTGTAGGAGAGGCCGAAGCCGAACGGGTACGCCGGTTCCGTTGTCGCGTACCGGTGTGTGCGACCGGCCATCGCGTAGTCCTCGAAGTCCGGAAGGTCATCGACCGACTTGGGCCACGTGACCGGGAGACGGCCCGCGGGATTGGTGTCGCCGTAGAGCATCTCCGCGACGGCGCGCCCGCCTTCGCAGCCGGGGTAACCCACCCAGACGATCGCATCGACACGTTCGGCGAGGTCGCCGAGGGCGATCGGTGAGCCGCTGAAGAGGACCAGGACGACACGCGCGCCCGTGCGGAGGATGTTGTTGATGCCCTCCACCTGCGAGTGTGGCAGTCTGATGTCTTCGCGGTCACCGGCGAGATGCGAGGCGAGGGCCTCGCCTTCCTCCCCCTCGAGCAGGATCGACAGCCCCGCTGCGAAGATCGTGACATCGGCGTTCTCGGCCTCGTGGGGCGACCAGTCCACGGGGTTGGTGTTCGCCGTGTGAAGTTGGTACCCGTGTCGATACTCAAGCGTGGCGCGCGCGGGGAGGCGATCGCACAGCCCTTCGGCGAGCGTGATCAGCGAGCGGCCCAGGCCGGAGTAGTTACCGAGCAGCGCGTCGATGCTCGCGGCGTTCGGTCCGACAAGGAAGATACGCCGGAGGTCTTCTCGGAGTGGGAGGACTCCGTTGTTCTTGAGCAGCACGATGGACTCGCTCGCGGTCTCGAGCGCGAGGCGTCGGTGGGTGTCACACTCGGCGACATCCTCGGACGTTGAGGTGAAGGGCACGGACTCGGGATCGTCGAACTGACCGAGCTTGATCCGCGTGCGCATGAGCCGGGTCACGCTGCGATCGATCGTCTCTTCGTCGACGAGCCCTTGGTCGATCGCACCGAGCAAGGCGCTGTACGCCTCGCCACAGTTGAGGTCACAGCCTTGGTTGATCGCGAGCGCCGCGGACTCCACGGCTGACTTCGTCACCTTGTGGTGGAGGTGGAAGTCCTTGATCGCCCAGCAGTCCGAGACGACGTGCCCCTCGAATCCCCACTGGTCGCGCAGGATGTCTCCGAGCAGGGTGGTGTGCGCGCAGGCCGGCTCGCCGTTGACTCGGTTGTACGCGCCCATGACCGACTCGACACCCTCGGCCACGAGCCGCTCGAATGCCGGGAGGTAGGTCTCCCAGAGATCGCGTGGGCCGACGTGCGCGTCGAACTCGTGTCGGAGTTCTTCGGGGCCGCTGTGGACTGCGAAGTGCTTGGCACAGGCAGCAACCTTCAAGTAGTTCGGGTGCTCGCCCTGGAGTCCCTTCACGAACTGGGTCGCGAGCTCGGCGGTGAGGAACGGGTCCTCCCCCCACGTTTCCTGACCGCGGCCCCAGCGTGGGTCACGAAAGATGTTGATGTTCGGCGTCCAGAACGTCAGCCCCTGGTACTGGCCGGTGTGGCCGCCGGTCTCGCGTGCTGTGGCGTGGTGCCGCGCTCTCGCTTCGGTGGCGATCGTGTCGGCAACGCGACGGGTGAGGTCTCGGTTGAACGACGCAGCGATCCCGATCGTCTGCGGAAAGACCGTGGCTCGGCCGGCGCGTGCGAGGCCGTGCAGGCACTCGTTCCACCAGTTGTACGCCGGGATGCCGAGCCGTTCGATCGCGGGCGCGGTGTAGAGGAGCTGCGAGACCTTCTCCCCGATCGTCATGCGGCCGACGAGTTCGCGAGATCGATCGTCGGTGGTGAGCCGGTCGGGGGCGTCGGTTGTGGACGGAAGCTCTGACATGCTGAGCGAAACCCTAACAGTATCGTTACGAGACGTGCGGCCTCATGCAACAACATACCACGTGTTGAAACAACGATGACACCGGCGTACCGAGAAGTCGTGATCAGGTTGGAGTGTGCTCAGTCGGCTAAATTGCTGATTTGAGGGGATGATCGCACCTTTCGATACCGGACTGCCGTGAGTCGATGGCAGCACGCGGATCGTCATATGGGACAGTTTGCAATTCGTTTCATTCTGTGCCATACTCGTTGAGTCTTCGTGCCTGCGTCCGACGGGGAGGACATTTCGCGTGCCCACAGTCCGCGACATCGCCGAAGCGACGGGGGTTTCACCGTCAACCGTCAGCCGGGCACTGAACAACAGCCCTTCGGTCACCGAGTCGACCCGTCAGCGGGTGCTCTCTGCAGCGATCGCCGCGGGATGGAGGGAGACCGAGGCGGCGCCCGCGCCCACTCCGATCGGCGTGATTTTCGCGGGCGAGGCGAGCGAGACGAGCCACTTTGACGGCGCGTTCCTCATGGGCTTGGTGTCGCAACTCGACGAGTTCGACATGCAGTTGGTCGTCATGAACGGCCGGCAGCTCAAGCGCGAGCACACGGGCTCGCTCACCCAGATGCTCGAGCAGCGCGGCGTGCGTGGGCTGGTGGTCCGCACGAACGAGCACAGCCGTACCGCCTCGCGCCTGTTGTCTGGGCTGAGCCTGCCGGTGGTGGTCGCTGCGGACCGCACCGAGCTGCCGGATATGGAGAGCATCTACTCCGACTCCGGCCCTGCTTCGCGCGAGGCGATCGAGCATCTGATCAGCCTCGGGCACACCAAAGTCGCGGTGATCGTGGGCCGCGCGACCACGACGGACCACACCGATCGCATCGACGCGTACCGAGCGGCGATGCGGGCGCACGGTCTGGAGCCGGGGGAACGCTTCCTCATGCACACACCGACGTCGGTGATCGGGGGCAAGTCGGCCCTGCTCCGATTGATCGCGATGCCGGATCGCCCGACAGCGGCCTTCGTGCTCGACCCGGTGGTCTCCGTTGGCATGCTGACCGCGGCTCAGGAGAACAGCGTGCGGGTGCCGGGGGATCTGTCTCTCGTCGGGTTCGACGACACGCATCTGCGCACGCTGACCTACCCACAGATGACGGCGGTGTGTCAAGACACGCGCGCCCTTGCTCGCCGGTGCTTGTCGCGGTTGCACGAACTGATCGCTGGTCCCGAGCACGCGTCACACGATGGGCCGGCAGCTCGATTACAGACGTGGTTTGAGGTACACGGGACATCCGGATCTGCACCGGGTCACGAGCGCACCGGTGAGACCGTATCGACGATGGATCAGAGACTGAGAGCGGATCAGTGATACCGAGCCAGCCGGTTCGACCCTTGGTCGCCGATGAAGATCGTGTGCCGTTCGGCAGGAAGCTGGCGTACGCGTTGGGCGGGCCGGTGGATATCTTCGCGGTGTGGGTGATGGTGAGCATCGCGTACCCGCTGTTCAACATGGAGCTGCAGATGCGGCCGCTCTATGTCGCGATCATCCTGATGTCGCTGCGTCTGTGGGACGGCATCATCGATCCGCTCATGGGTTGGGTCTCGGACAACGCGCGGACGCGCTGGGGGCGGCGCCGGCCATTCATCTTGGTCGGGGCGATCCTGGCGGGCGTGACCTACCCGCTGATCTGGCTCTTCCCTCAGGGGCTTAGCTCGGAAGGAGTGATGCTCTGGGTGATCGGGTTCGGCATCCTCTTCTATACCTGCTTCACGGTGTGGGCGATGCCCTACCAGAGCCTGCTGATGGAGATGACGCCGGACTACAACGAGCGGACGCGTGTCACCGAGGTCCGCGGGTACCTGCAGGCCCTCGCCGCGCTGGCCAATGGGTGGGTTTGGTGGATCACGCTCCACCACATCTTCCACGATCCGGCCACGGGCGAGGAGAGCACGCGGAGCGGCATGCGATCGATCGGGATCGTGATCGGGATCATCATCATCGTGCTCGGTGTGATCCCCGCCCTCTTCGTGAAAGAGCGGTACTACGAGCACGCGCTGACACGCGATCAGCCGCGGGTCAACTTCTTCTCGAGCCTCGGGGCGACGCTGAGTAATCGTGCGTTCCTGATTCTCTGTCTGTTCACCATGCTCTTCCTGCTCGGCACAGCGATCTTCGACAGCTACGGCCGCTACGTCGGGACGTACTTCGTGCTCGGCGGCGATTGGACCAAGAGCGCCGCGTTCGCTGGCTACGGAACCGTGATCTACACGGTCATGAGCTTCCTCTTTATCCCCGTGTTTCGATACTTCTCGGAGCGCATCGGCAAAGATCGGTGCCTCACCTTGTCCGTATGGCTGGTGCTTGTTGCTGCGACAACCACCTGGTGGCTGTACACGCCGGCGTCTCCTTACCTCATGCTGGTGACGACGGTCTTCATCGGCGCGGGGTACGCGGGGCTCTGGCTCATGATCCCGTCGATGCAGATCGACATCGTCGATTCCGACGAGCTCAAGACGGGGGTGCGCCGAGAGGGCAGCTTCGCTTCGATCTTTTCGTGGGTCGTCAAGTTCAGTTTCTGTGTCGGGTTTCTCGTCTCCGGCCCGTTGCTCGAGATCACCGGCTTCAAGTCGGAGCTGGAGGGTGAGCAGCCCGAGGATGTGCTGCGGAACATGCGGATCGGGTACGTGGTGATCCCGACGGTGTCCCTCGTTGCGGCACTGCTGCTGCTGCGACTGTTTCCGATCACCCGGGAGCGAGCGGCTGAGATCCGCGCAGCGCTCGAGGCTCGCCGGGGAAAGGTGTAGTGGGTGTCACCATGAGCCACCGAAACAGTCGCCCACGGCCCCCGCGCCGCGCTCGGGAGCGAGTCAAGATGTTGATGAAGAGGTCGTGTTCGCGAGCGCCGGTTCGCATGATCCTGTGGGGTGTGCTTAGTGTGTCAGTGATGGCGACTCAGCCCTCCGCTGATCCAGTGCCCGGTGCCACAATCGCGATCGACGGTGGGACGGATGCGTTCATCCACCGCGGTCCTGCGGTCGGCCCCGAGTCGCTCTCCCGCACGAACGAAGAGGTGAACGGTGAGCGCATGGCGATCGTATCGCTCAACGTGACCGAGGTGACAGATCAGTTCTGGGATGCGCAGCTGGCGGCGTACACGACCAAGGCGGTGAGGACGGGCGACGTGCTTCTGGCGTCGTTCTGGGCGAGGTGTGGCTCGTCGATGACCGGGAACGCCCGCTTTCAGTTCGATTTCGAGCGGACGAGCCCGCCGAACGAGAAGTGTGTCTCGCTTGGGTTTGCGGTGGGCAGGCAGTGGCGGCGGTTCGAGATCCCGTTCGAGGTCACCATGGACACCGGCGCCGGCGACTCGCGAGTCGCCATCCAGCTCGGCCAGACCCGGCAGTCGCTCGACATGGCGGGGTTCTCGCTTAGGAACTTCGGGCCCGACATCGACATCGAGACGCTTCCCAAGACGGAACTCACCTACGACGGGCGCGCATCCGATGCGGCGTGGCGAGCGGAGGCGGATCGGCGCATCCGCGAGCACCGCATGGCGGATCTGACGGTGAGCGTGCGCGATGAGGCGGGCCATCCTGTGGAAGGGGCCGTGGTGCGTGTCCACCAGACACGGCACGGGTTCCCGTTTGGAACCGCTGTTGCTGCTGGGATCCTTACGCAGCCGGGGCCTGACGGAGCACGGTACCGCCGGGTGGTGGAGGAACTCTTCAACGAGGTGACTTTCGAGAACGAGCTGAAGTGGGTCAATCATGGCTTCGGAACGGGCACACAGGTCGAAGACTCCATCGCGTGGCTGGACGAGCGGGACATCCCGATCCGTGGGCACGTGCTTGTCTGGCCCGGATGGCAGTGGCTCCCCAAGCCCGTGAAGGCGCTCGAGGATCGCCCTGTAGAACTCCGTCAGATCGTTGAAGACCGCGTGCGCTCGGCAGCGGGCCGGTACGCGGGACATCTGGTCGATTGGGACGTGCTGAACGAGCCGTTCACGAATACCGACCTGATGCGGATCCTCGGCGACGACGTGATGGTCGACTGGTTCCGCCTCGCGCGCGAAGCGGATCCTGATGCGACCCTTTACATCAACGACTTCGGCATCCTCACAACCGGCGCCCGGGGCAACCCGCAGGTCGAGCATTACGAGCGCACGATCCGGTACTTGCTTGACAACGGCGCGCCCATCGACGGGGTCGGGATGCAGGGCCACTTCGGCGGCGTGCTGACCGCGCCGGATGATGTGCTCGCGATCATCGATCGCTTCGCGGCTCTCGGGCTTGATATCAAGATCACCGAACTCGACATCAACCTCCCCAGCTCACCCGTGCAGGCCGAGTACATGCGCGATGTGCTGACCGCGCTATTCAGTCATCCGGCGGTCGACGGCATCATCGTGTGGGGTTTCTGGTCGGAGCGGCACTGGCTGCCCGATGCGGCGTTTTTCGATGCGGAGTGGAACATGCGGCCGGTCGGCCTCGCGTGGTACGAGCAGGTGCATCGAGCGTGGTGGACGAACGCCGAGGTGGTCACGGGTTCGGACGGCGCGGTCACCGTTCGCGCGTTCCACGGCGACCACACCGTCACGGTTGACGGCTCACCCGCGAAGGATGTCATGCTTGATGCCGATGGCCTCACGGTGGTGATCACCGCCGCCGGTGACCAGGGCGGTTGAACTGTGTGCTCGCTCGGCGCGTGTGTTGCCTCAAGTAGAGCACCTGACGCAATCGTGTTCCCAGACGCGGTGGTGGGAGCGTCCCGCTCCCACGGCCGGATGATGGACACCTGCGGGTGAATGTTCGCGGGAGCGAGACGCTCACACCACCGGGCCACGGAGCTTAGTGATGCAAGATGCTCTAGAGCAGACCAAGTCACTCGTTTCGCCGGTCAGTGGTGTGATCAGTCCACTCCGAGCCCGGCGGCTTGTCTGCTGCCGGTATTCAAGGGCTTCGGCATTGCCACTGGTGCACAACAAGCCCGCAGTGGCACCCGTAATGAATTGAGTTGGAACGCTGTGGTGGCAGTCGCGCTGACCACGCTGGAGCGCCGGCATGTCGGGGGCACCATGCACCGAAAAGCGGCCCACCTGTGGGTGAGCCGCCTGTCGACTATCGTGGGTTTGGAGGGTGTGGCTCGAGACTCACTCGCCGCAGTTCGGATCGATCGCTGCGGTGTTGTTGAGGTAGACACCGATTGCGAAGGCGTCGTTGCTGGTGTCGGCGATGAAGAGGGCGACATCGTCGCCGTCGTTGTCCCCGTCGCCATCGAGGTCGAACACGTTGCAGGGTGGGCTGGCGGTGTTGCTCACGGTCAGGCTGAGCCCGGGCGAGACGCGGCTGAGCGCATCCTGGCTGGTCTCACCGGGTCGCACGTAGCTGACTCGGAGTTCATCGATCGCCTGGGCCTCGTTCTGCGCGATGCTCACGGTGTTGATGAGCTGGTTACGGATCTCGACCTCGCCGTACGGGAAGTCCATGTTGGGGGGAGTGAAGAAGTCTTCGCCCTGAACGTGCTCGACCCCGGGGAAGGTGTCGAGGTTGGTGCCGGCATCACCGATGCTGAACTCGGGCACTAGTCGCCAGAGTGTGAGCACATCGGCGGTCCCGGCGTCGGGGATCATGTCGCTGTTGCCGTCGACGGGTACACCATCGCCATCGCCGCTCCACTGGACCCGCATGACGACCATGATGCGGTCGCCCGGGAACCAGTTGGTGTCCTGGGGGATGTCGGCGGCGCCGTTCGGGCACGGGTTCTCGCCGCTGAGGAAGCAGGCGATGGTTTCCGACCAGCCGTCGAGGTAGACCCACGGGCGGATGATGGTGTCCGAGCCTGCGCTGTTCCCGGTGAAGCGGATGCCGAAACCGGAGGACTCGCCGAAGACGCCCGGTGTGCCCTCCGGGAACTCGCCGAAGCCTTCCGGCCCGTACTGGATGTTGGAGAAGACGACCGCGGACGGTGCCGCGAGAATCGGCACGATGCCCGCTGACCGATCGTTTAGGTCGAAGATGGCGCTGATCCACGTCTCGCCGCCCTCCTGGAAGAGCACCGCGGCCAGATCGGGGTCGATCTCTCGGGAGATGCTGCTCGCCCCGGAGTCGGGGACGCGCTGTGCGGAGTTACCGTTGATGACGAGCTCGGGCGAGCCGAAGAGGTCGATGTCGCCGAAGGACTGCGGTGCCGGCAGCACCTCGTGCTGGCCGGGTGTGCCACCCTGCGAGGTGGCCTGGCTCTGCCATCGCGAGGCGGTGGAGGCGTCCGTACCGGTCTCGCCCCAGCCCTTGCCGGAGCCCTGCTGATCGATGAGCTCTCCACCGGGCATGTCGAACGGCTCGTAGAGATCGGCGTCGTCGTCAACAAAGCTCAGCACCGGGAGTGGTGCCAGGTCGAGATTCATGCCCGGCGCGACCGCATCGAGCGCCGCCTCGACGCCGGCGCGGCCGGTGGCGGGGGCGACGGGAACGAAGCGAACCTCGTCCCAGATGGGGTTGCCGCTCTCGACCTGGGCCACGAGGGAGATGGTGGCCTCGTCGATGAAGAGACCGTTGATCGCGGACTCTCTGCCCTCGGTCGCGATCTCGGAGAGGAACCTGCCGTTGTCGGTGTCGTTGACCTTCCAGATCGTGACGGAGTCGTTGGAGCCGTTCTCGAACTGGTAGCGCATCACGATGAGCATGCGCTCGCCTTGCGCGACAGGGATGTCGGGCCCGCCGGTTGTGAACCCGGCTTGGCCCGAGCCGTTGTTGCCGCGCCATGCCTGTGCCTTGAGCACCATAGTGCCGCCGCCGGCCTGGATGCGGAATCCGATCGTCTTATCGTCCTCGGTGGTGACAATGGGAGCCTGCGTCTCGGCATCGAATGGCTGGGCTGCGAGGCCGAAGTAGTAGTTGGAGTTGAAGGTGGTCTGGGCTTGAATGAGCAGACTGCCCCAGACCTCGCCGCCTTGCTGCAGGCCGCTCTGAAGCGATGCAGCGAGGAACGGGCGGGACGCTGCGGACTGTCCCATCGCGTTGGGCTGGCGCAGCACCGAGAAGCCCTGTGTGAAGCCGCCGGTGGTGTAGCCGTCGAAGGGGATGTTGTCCTGATCGATGCCGTCTTGGTCGGGACCGAAGGACTGGTTGATGAAGCGTGAGACAAGATTGTTGTTCGCGCTGAGTGCGGCGCTGCTTCGGGTAACGGTCCAGTCGTCCGCCCAGCCGTTGCCGGTCGAGCCGCCGGGGCCGATGACGGTGTTAAACGACAGCTCGAACGGCTCGTAGACGCCGCTATCGGCGGCGAAGGAGAGCTGCATACCGGGTGCAACCGCATCGAGACTGGACTGCGGGTCACCACCCGGCGCGAGGGCTGCGATGCGGATCTCGTCCTGGCGAAAGTTGAGTTGGTCGTAGATTGAGAGCTGGGTGAGGGTCGAGGGATCGAGGAACGCAAAGTGCGAGGACGAGGGCAGGCTGTCGAGCGAGGCGCCCGTGTCGGTTTCGGTGACCTTGTAGACCGTCACAATGTCTTCCAATCCTGCGACGAACTGATATCGGACGATGACGAGCATCTCCTCGTCGAACTCGACCGCGATGGCGGTGTCGCCACCTGCGAGGAAGCCGTTGGCCGAGCCCGTGCTGCCCCACCACGACTGGCTGACGAGTTCCATCACGCTGGTTTCGGGACCACCGCCGCCCGGATCGCGGAAGCGGAAGCCGTGGAGGCGATCGTTGTTGGCGGTCTGGGGCGGGGCGCTGCCGCGGTCGGGGTCGAAGGCGGTGTTGCCGAGGCCGGCGCCGTACTGGGCGTTAAAGCTCGGGGCCTGGATCAGCATGCTGAACCAGATCTCCCCGCCCTGAATCAGCCCAGCGTCGAGAACGCCCGCGTTGAAAGGGCGGGCGATGGTGGAGACCCCGGCGCCGGCCGTCCGCTGCGCCGAGAAGCCGGCGGTGTTCCCGCCGGTGGTGTAGCCGGCGAAATCGAGGTTGTCGTCGTCGTTCATGCCGTCCTGGTCGGGCCCCCAGGATCCGGCCGGCCCGCGCGCGCGGGGGCCGACGATGCCAGGGGTGGTCGTGTCGAGGGCTGCGGTCCAGTCGGCGCCCCAGCCGAAACCGGAGGAGCCGCCGGGGCCGACAGGGGTGTTGAACACGATGTTGAACGGCTCGTACACATCGGCCTGGGCAGCGGCGAGGCTCTGCAGCATGGCCACGCTGCCGAGACACGCGATCGCGGCGCGGAGCGGTGACACAGTCTTGATGCGAATCACGGTGTGCTCCCTTTCTCTGCCCCGGTCGACCCCAGCACCGACGCCTGGGTCGCGGCGAGCAAAGATGTTTACTAAACATATTTCGTCGAGAAACCGGACGGTTTGAAATCGATTCTGAAGATTAACACGCTTTTCCGGCGCGTGCGAAGCGGATTCGGGAGAAACCGCGTGATTCATCGGGTGCGCGGTCTACAGGAAATCACGCGGTCGTCGATCGTTGATTATCCGGAATAAGTGGCTTTGTGAGCGAAGAAGTGGTCTCTGGCTTTGCGTCGTCTCGACAGGCTCGTGTTGGTACGGTGCGGGGGTGCGTGAGAAGATTGAGATTCTGATTGATTTCAATATCGATTTTGATTACTCTACGTAAAACGGTCACCTGCTCCCGAGCAGCGTGCCGATACGATGACGCAGCGGGTGGTACCCGGGGCCTCAAGGGGTCTTGGGTCACACAAGGGGCAGGCCATGGATCGCTCACTGAGACGCACCGGAACCGCGGGCACAGGATTCACGCTGATCGAGCTCCTTGTGGTGGTGGCGATCATCGCCCTGCTGATCGGGCTGCTCCTGCCTGCACTCGGATCGGCCCGGCGATCGGCCCAGGAGCTTCAATGCAAGTCGAACCTACGCCAGATCGGGATTGCCAATGCGGTGTACGCGTTGGACAACGACGACTTCCGAGTCCCCAACTTCACGCTTACGCCTGAAGCACTCGACGACTTCCGGCGCACCGAGGTGTTCCCAGCGTCGGCCGCGGCCAACTCTCGTTGGTACTGGATGGATAATCCGGAGTTCCTCGCGGCGATGTCTGCCACGGAGACCCACGAGACCGTGTGGAGTTCTGATTCCGACGTCTTTGTGGCGTACGGATGGCCGGAGAAGTACGCGTGCCCGCTCGCCACCGGTGCCGTGGAATCGGATGCAGCCCGAGAAGCTGGCAAGGCAGAGATCTACAACTCGTACGGTCAGAACGCACAAGGCTTCCGGTTCCGCGATGAAGAGCGCCCCTCGGCGACGGTGCGCACGACGAGCATCCGGAATCCCTCGCAGATCATCAACTTCATCGACAACATCGGCCGGCGGTCCGGCATGAGCTACCCGCCCGGTACCTCCACCAGCAACGCCCCGTTTACTGGTGATCCGATCTCGGATCCCCAGCTCTACGACACCTTCGATGAGCGACGGTCGAAGTCGGTCGCGATGGTCGAGGCGGAAACGCCGCCGCGCGTCGCCTACCGGCATACGAACGAGTCGGCCAACGCCCTTGTCCACGACGGCAGTGTGAACTCGAGCGACAGCTCGGAGCTCTGGGCAGCGACCGCTGGCCGCGATGTGGACCTCACCGTCGCGGAAGCCATTTACGAGCGGTATTGGAAGCTCTTCAACGAGGAGCAGGACTGATCGGCTGTGACGCCGTCGTTTCCGGGGCGCTTCCGCCCGTTTCGTTTCGCCCTGGAGTTCACCGACGACCCGCCCCGACAAGCCTGGTTTCTGCGCTCATGATGCATGGATCGCACAGTACGCATCTTCGCCCTGGCTCCGCACTTGGTGCGGCTCTGGGTGCGGCGTGCATGATCGGGACACACGCCGCGGCGCAGGCCGCTGCGCCGTTGCTCCCGCCCAACATCGTCATCTTCCTCGCCGACGACATGGGCCTGGGCGATTGTGCGGCGTACCAGGACCTGACCGGCAACGCGGATCAGCACCAGATCCGTGGGCCGCACGTGCAGCTTCTCGCCGACCACGGGATCCGGATGACGGATGCCCACTCGAGTTCTGGGGTATGCACGCCGAGTCGGATCTCGCTTCTCTCGGGTGTGTACTCGTTCCGCTCTCCCCTGAAGCAACTCGTTGGGTTTGTTGGGCAGGACATCGACGGTTCGCTGTTGCCCGGTGATCGTCGCACGATCCCGTGGATGCTGCAGAAGCACGGGTATGCCACGCTCGGGTTTGGGAAGTGGCACCTTGGTGTGCAGGGGCAGGATGTGCTGAGCACGGGCGTGGTTCAGGAGGGGCCGGTGCAGCTCGGGTTCGACACGTACACGGGTACGCCTGCGAACTTCGGGGACGGCGCGGTCATCGGGTTCGGCGCCATGCTCGTCGATGACCGGTACCTGGGGTTCGATAGCGAGTGGAACCTCGTCTCGCTCGATTCCCCCGAGGCACAGCAGTGGACGCCGGAGGACAATCCCGAGTTCATCGAGCGGATCCAGCAGGTCAACCTCGATGCGATGAACACGGGCCTTGCGAGCCACCTCTCGCAGAACGGTCAGCAGCCGTTCTTTGTGTATTACGCCTCGCACGGCAATCACACGCCGTTTGTCACGGGCGACGAGATCGCCGGCGTGCCCCTGACCACGGATGTGACGGTTGCTGGAGGTGCGGTGCCGATCACCGTGATGCCCGACGACGATCAGGATGGCATCCCGGAGCCAAACGATCCGCTCTACACCCCGCAGGAGGACACCCACTGGGATCCCTACTACGTGCCCCCGACTCGGTTGGGCCCGGGTACCAACGGACCAACCGAGCGTGGCACGATGATCATCGAGAACGATGTGATCGTGGGCGAGATCATGGCCTTCCTGAGCGAGACCGATGATCCTCGGGTTCCGGGGTCGAAGCTCATCGAGAACACGCTGTTCATCTTTACCTCGGACAACGGCGCGGATCTCGATGCGCTGCCCGCTGTCGGCGGCTTGCCTCAGGCGTCTGACGACATGATCCGGCCGCTCAGAGGCAGGAAGGCGACGCCGTGGGAGGGGGGGAGCCGCGTCCCGTTCATCGCGATGTGGCCGAATCGAATTCCGGAGGGTGTGACGTCGGATGCGCTGATCGGGCAGGTCGATCTTTACGCGACGCTGGCTGCGATCGTTGGGCACGAACTCGAACCGAACGAAGCGGTCGATAGCGTCAACGTGCTCGCGGCGCTCACCGCCGGTGCGACCGGGGCGGTTCGAGACACCGATCTGGTGTACAAGCAGAGGCAGAACCTGTTGATCCGTCGCGGCGGCTACAAGCTTCGCGCTGTGGAGAGCGATTACGTCGACACGCGCGATCGATTCGGCGACAACCTCGATTTTCTCGACCTGTCCTCGAACAACTTCTACGACCTCGACAAGGACATCGACGAGACGCAGAATCTGGTGAATAACCCATCGCTCGGCTCGCTGATCGGTGAGATGCTCGCAGTGCTGCAGTCGTATGTTTCGCAGGGCTTTAGCAGGACCGGGGCCGCTGCGATCCAGCAGAGTGTGAACTTTCTTGGCGGCGACTTTCATACCTCCGAGAACTGGCACAGCTATACGGAGGATGTCGACGAGAAAATCCCCGGTGATCAGGCCGATGCGACGGCGTTTGTCGTTGTCGATGGGACCGCTTCGGTCGCGGTGACGGGCGTGCGCGTGGTCCAGCGTGGAGGGACGTTTGACTTCGTCAGCCCGAACTCCTGGCAGAGTGCCGTCGGCGCCGGGGCCACGTGGTTCCTTGAAGGGGGCACGATGCGGGATGGCAACAGCGCCATCCGGGTCGACAACGGGGGCTCGCTCGTTGTTGATGGTGGTCTGCTCGATGTGCTGACGAGCGGTGACCTTCTGAGGATGAGCCAGGGCGATGGGCTCATCGAACTCGGGCGGGGTGAAATCCGCGCTCAGGCGCTGACGTTCGGCACCCTTGGTAACGCGACGGCTGGGGAGAAGATCATGCGGTTCGGCCGCGGTGACGGCACGATGACGCTCGGGGGGAGTGATCCCATCCGCTTTGGTGATGATGGCGATTCGGCGAACGACCGGATTGACTTTCTCGCCGGATCACAATGCCGGTTGGTCTCGACGCTGACCGACACCGCTCTGGCAGCGCTGTGGGGCTCTGGGCGGATTCGGTACGAGGGGCAGGCAGCGGTCGAACTCGGCCAGTCGCTGCTGGACCTATTCGATGTGACCGACAACGGCGATGGAACAACGACTCTGATGCTCAGGCAGGTTTGCGTGGTGGATCGAACAGGCGACAGCGTGCCGGATGCGTTCGACCTCGTCGATCTCCTGGGCACGCTTGAGATCGGGACGACTTCTATTGATATCGATGGCTCGGGTGTCACCGATGCCGCGGATCTGAAGCTCTTTATTGTGTTGCTCGAGCGAGGTTGCAAGATATGAGTTGTAGACAGATGCCGATCACCACCCACCATGAGCGTGCGCTCGTGCTCGCGTGCATGCTTTGCAGCGGGTCCGGCGCGAGCGCGCAGAACCTGCTCAGCAACCCCGGCTTCGAGTCCGGCCAATCGCCGTGGACCGGGTTCGGCAGCTCGCTCCAGGTGTTCTCGGCGGATGCGTTCGGTGGGAACAACTCTGCCCGAGCGACGAATCGTGCGGGCTCCTGGGCGGGCTTCCACAACGTGATCTCCGGGAGCCACCCGAGTGGTACATTCTTCCTCTTCGAGGGGGCGATGCGGCTCGACTCGGTGGCGGACACCGGCGTGCGTGTTCAGCTCAGAGCCGAGCCCGCTGGCGGCAGCCCCGTCTCCTATTCCGTTGGTACGCGCCGCGAGATGATCCCCGGCGAGTGGTTGACGTTCAGCGGTCTCCGCGAGATCGAGTACACCGGCAACCAGCCCACGCTCAAGCTCCAGGTTCAAACGATCAGCAACACCGGCAACTTCTCCGTCGATGACTGGTCGGTCACCGTCTACGAGGAGGACCCGAACTGGCTCGTCACCGCCAACGCGGGCATCGAGCAGCACCGCAAGCGCGATCTGGAGATGACCGTTGTCGATGTGCATGGCAACACGCTGAGTGATAGCACGCTCGACCTGCAGCAGACCAAGCACCGGTTCGCGTTCGGCGGGACAATGGAGTGGCAGTTGTTCATCCCGACTCAGAACACGGCGTACACGGACCGGTTCCTGTCCATGTTCGAGTGGTGCACGCCGCGGAATGCGCTCAAGTGGGAAGCGAGCGAGGGGCAGCAGCGGGACAATCTCGATTGGTCAAAGCCCGACGCCCTCATCGACTTCTGTGTCGCCAACGACATCGACGTGTACGGGCACAACATCTTCTGGGCCAACCCGCAGTTCGTGCCCGAGTGGGCGAAGACGCTCGACAACCCACGGCTACAGGGCGAGATGCGTGAGCGTATCGAGGATGTGACCAGCCGCATCAGTGTGCAGGGCAACGACTACGGTGAGGTCATCGAACTCTGGGACGTGAACAACGAGATGGTCCACGAGACTTACTTCCTCGATCGGTTCGGACCCGGCATCCGAGATTGGATGTTCACCGAGACCGAGGCGAATCAGCCAAACGATCAGCTGTACCTCAACGACTTCAACGTGGTGGGTGGCGGGATCATCGGCGGCGACGCGGAGACGTACCGCGATCACGCGCTTGACTTCCTCGATCGCGGTATTCCGATTCATGGCATCGGCGCACAGTGCCACTTCGGCACCCGGCCGATCGTCGCGAGGTGGGTTCGCGACCGCATCGACATCCTTGCGGAGGCCGGACTCCCGGTTCGCATCACCGAGCTCGACATCGCGCGGGACGATGAGAACGAGCGAGCGGACGACCTTGAGAAGTTCTTTCGCGTTGCGTTTAGCCACCCAGCGGTCAACGGCATCACGCTGTGGGGCTGGTGGGAGGACAACCATGCGCTCGGTGCAGCGGCGTCGCTCGTTCACTCAGACTTTTCGCTCAACGCCGCGGGCGAGCGGTACATGGACCTGATCGACGAGTGGACCACGTCGGCGTTGCTCCTCACCGATGGGTCGGGCCTCGCCACGATTCGCGGGTTCCACGGCACCTACACCGCGTCGGTGATGTCTGGGGGCTACTCCACGGAGCCCGATGTCTTCGAGCTCGAACCGGGGGAGGGTGCCCGGGAAGTCGTCATCGTCGCGCTCGGAGCGTGCGTTGGCGACATCGATGCGAACGAGATCTCCGACGGGTTCGACATCGCCGGCGGTCTTCAGCAACTCGCGGCCGGTGACCGGCGTCTTGACCTCGATGGGTCCGGCACGTTCTCGATCGATGATGTCGATGTCCTGATTCAAGAGGTAGAGGCGGGGTGCCCGTAGAAGGTCACCTGTTCCCTGAATGACTCATTGTTCTCTCGACATACTTCACACAACACAGGCTGATCTCGGCCGTTCTTTCTCTGTTCTTCGGAGTCTTATATGGCAGTAACCATCCAAGAGATTGCAAAGACTGCGGGTGTCTCGCCGGGCACCGTGTCGCGCATCCTGAACGGCGGGAACAAGGAGAATCGACCCTCGGCGGTCGAACGTGCCGAGCACGTGCGCCGCGTGGCGTCGACGCTCGGGTATCGGCCCAATGTCGCTGCCCGGAGCATGACGACGGGTCGGTTCCAGACAGTCGCGTTCGTGAGCTGCGGCGAGGTGGGCTTCGACTGGTTCTCGCACCTGCTGCTCCACGGCATCCATCAGCGGCTCGAGGATCGCAGCTACCGGCTTGTCATGAACGAGCTGACGATCCGCGAACTTACCGACACGCAGGCGCTCCCGTGGCTGTTTCGGGAGCAGGTGGTCGATGCGATCCTGCTGCACATCGACTCGAAGATCGATGATGCGCTCCGTATCTTCCAGAAGTCGCACCCCGGCCGCGTCGTGCTGCTCAACGAGGAGCTCCCACGAGACAGCGTGTACCCCGAGGAGCGCATGGGCGGGCGCATCGCGGCGCAGCATCTCATCCGCGAGGGGCACCGCTCGATCGGGTACTTCGCGCTCTTCGCGCCGGATGTTCCCTTGCACTTTTCTGTGCAGCGTCGTCTCGAAGGCGTGCAGGAGTGCCTGCGGGATGCTGAGCTCGATGACTCGTCGTTCCGCATCCGAGACGAGCAGTTCCATACACCGATCGGTGATGGTGCGATGCGCGCCAAAGCGTTCCTCGAGGAGTACTCCCACCTCTCCGCTGTGGTGTGCTACAGCCTCAAGGAGTACATGCTCATGCGGGTTGCGGCGGCGATGCTCGGCAGGCGTGTGCCGAACGATCTCAAGCTGATCGTGTTCCATGATGAGCCGGCTCATTACCCGAGTGATATGCCGACGGACACGGTCATCATTCCGTTTGCTGAGATGGGCAACCGTGCTGTCTCGATGGTGTTCGATCTGCTCGACGAGCGGTCGAACACGCTCCCGGGTCGGGCGGTGCCCTACCGAGAGATCTATGACGCATCGATCGCGCGTGTGACCGTTGCGGAAACCGGGGTGAAGTGAGGGCCATGAAACACTCGATGATGTCCTGCTTTGTGGTTTGCGCCGGCGTGCTGGCTCAGGCGGGTGCCGTATTCGCTAAACCATCGCAGCCGAACATCGTGTTCATACTGGCCGACGACCTCGGCATCCGGGACCTGCGGTGCTACGGTTCGGCGCTGCATGCCACACCGCACATCGACGAGTTGGCGGACGCCGGGCTGAAGTTCGAACAGGCCTACGTTGCACACCCGCGGTGCATCCCGTCGCGGGCGTCGCTGCTCACGGGCACGTTCCCAGCGGTGCTCGGGTGCCCGGGCGGGAACCAGTGGCGCGGCGGGCTTGGCACCGATGAGGTGACGCTCGCGGAAGCCCTACGCACCCGCGGGTATGCCACCGCGGTGGTCGGCAAGTGGCACCTCGCGGGTGGCGGCGGGCAGCCGACCGAGGGCATGATGCCGACCGATCAGGGCTTCGATCACGCGGTCGCGGCGACGTCTGCTGGGCTGCCGCGGTCGTACTTCCCGCCGTACGACGGGCCCTTCGAGGGCCCGCAGTCGTGGAGGAACCAGAAGGACCCGATCGGACTCGTCGCCGAGCATCGTGATGAGTACCTCACAGATCGATTGACAGACGAAGTGTGTGACTTCATCGAGGGCCACGTCGAGCAGAACCCGGATCAGCCGTTCTTCGTGTACCTCTCGCACTACGCGGTGCATCAGCCCATCGATGCAAAGCACGATGCGACCGAGCGGTACGAGGCGCGGCTTCGAGCGGGCCCCACCTATGACGGGCCCGATTTTCTGCCGCGCGACGGTCTGACCAAAGCGCGTCAGGACGACGCCGGCTATGCGGCCATGGTCGAGAGCGTCGACGACAGCGTCGGCCAGGTCGTGGCGTTGCTCAACAGGCTCGACATCGCGGACGACACCATCGTCGTGTTCACCTCGGACAACGGCGGGCTCTCCAATCGAGGTCCGGAGTATCGGCGCGATATCGAGACGTCGAATCTCCCGTTTCGTGCGGGCAAGGGGCATCTCTACGAGGGCGGCATCCGGGTGCCGCAGATCGTCTCCTGGCTAGGTATGACGCCGGAGGGCGCTACGTCGGATGCGGTGACCGTCAATACCGACTGGTTCCCCACGCTCCTCGAACTCGGTGGCGTGTCGATGAGTGAAGCCGGTGTGGATGAGCGCCGGGTCGACGGGGTGAGCATCACCTCGGTGCTCCGGGGTGGATCGCTCGATGAGCGGCCCGTGATCTTCTGGCACTCGCCGCGCGGTCGGCCCGGTCCCACAGGAGACGAGAACTCGTCCGCGATCCGCGTGGGTGACTGGAAGCTCATCGATTACTACGACCAGGATCGCCAAGAGCTGTTCCACATGGCCGCCGATCCCTACGAGGTGTTCGATCTCTCCGAGGCCCATCCGGAGAGGGTCGAGCAGCTCTTTGATCAACTCGATGCTTGGAGACGCGAGATCAACGCCGTTGGAACGTGGAGACGTTCTCAAGGAGACTAAGAGGTGCTCAACAGCAGCAAGACCGGTATCCAGGTGCTGTCGACCGCGCTCGCGCTCGCTGGTGTCTCGGTGGCCCAGGGCAATCAGCAGCACAACATTCTGTTCATCGCGGTCGACGATCTCCGTCCGGCGCTCGGCTGCTACGGCGATCCGCACGCGATCACGCCGAACATCGATGCGCTCGCCGAGCGCGGAACCATCTTCACCAACGCCCACTGCCAGCAAGCAGTGTGTGCTCCATCGCGGATCAGTCTGCTGACCGGACTGCGCCCCGACACCACGCAGGTGTGGGATCTCAAGACGAGGTTCCGCGAGCGGATGCCCGATGCGGTGACGCTGCCGCAGCACCTGCGCGCTGCGGGCTACACCACGGCAGGCGTCGGGAAGATCTTCGACCCGCGCAGCACCGACGCCGAGTTCGATGGTGTGAGCTGGACGCTCCCGATGCAGCACTACGTGGACTCGCTCGCTGGCCAGACCTTCAACTACCTCGACCCCGAGTACGTCGACCTCGCGAGGGAGAAAAGGGCCGAGGCCGAGGCGATGGGTCTCCGCGACTGGAGCGCGCAGCGGGCGCACGTGGGCATGATCCCGACCACCGACGAGGCCGATGTCCCCGACGACGCGTACGAAGACGGGCAAACCGCTGCGGTCGCGATCGGCTTCATCGAAGAGCTTGCTCCGAAGGATGAGCCATTCTTCATCGCGGTGGGGTTTCGCAAGCCGCACCTCCCGTTCAACGCTCCTTCGCGCTACTGGGACATGTACGACCGAGCACAGTTCGCGTCGAAGCCCCCGACGGACTCGCTGCCCGAGGGAGCGCCGGACCTGCACTTCCAGGACTCCTGGGAGCTTCGAAGTGGGTATACGGAGTTTTCCGAACCTGGCACCCCCGTCCCGGACGAGGACCGCATGCGGCTCACCCATGGGTACTACGCATGCGTGTCGTACATCGATCAGCTCATCGGCGATGTGGTCGAGGCGCTCGAGGCATCGGGTGAGGCCGATGACACTGTGATCGTGCTCTGGGGGGACCACGGGTTCACGCTGGGCGAGCACGGGATGTACTGCAAGCACACGAACTACGAGCTCGCCACTCGCGTCCCGCTTCTGTTTGTTGCGCCGGATGCCGAGGACAGCGGGATCAAACGCGGCAACGAGCATGCCGGCCCTGTCGAACTCATCGATGTCTTCCCGACGTTGAGCGACCTCGCGAGCTTCGAGGCGCCCGAAACGCTTCACGGTGTAAGTCTGACGGCGGCGATGCGCGACCCGGCGAGCGATGTGAAACCGATCGCGATCAGCCAGTACGACCGAAGGCCGGCCGGCGAGTACCTCATGGGGTACGCCGCGCGCGATCGTCGGTACCGCTACATCGAGTGGCGGGTCGCGGGTGCTCGTCTCGGCCCAGGGACGGGCGATGTGGTGGCGCGAGAGCTGTACGACTACCAGCTCGACCCGCAGGAAACCATCAGCTTTGCGAACGATCCCGCGTACGGGGGCGTCATCAAGCGGATGAGCCGGCTTCTCCGCGACGCGGGTGTTGGGCAATCGACGGGGGACTCGGGTTCGGCCTCGCGCACCGGGCCTCGTCCCATCGACGCCGAGGTGCCCGAGCTCCGGTGGCGCGATCCGGATGCGCAGCGTGTCTACAAGCAAACGCGCGAGGGTGATCTCCGATTCGACATCTTCAAGCCGGAGGGATGGTCCGCAAGCGACGAACGCCCAGCGATCGTGCTCTTCCACGGCGGCGGGTGGGTCAACGGTAAGACCCAGGCGCTGCGTTGGCAGGCATTATTCTTCGCTTCGAAGGGCATGGTCGCGATCTGCCCGGAGTACCGCATCCGGAACACACACGGCACCCGGGCGCTTCAGAGCGTGCTCGATGCGCGCGATGCGATGCGGTACGTCCGAGCAAACGCCGACGAGTTCGGCATCGATCGTTCTCGGATCGTTGCGGGTGGCGGCTCCGCGGGTGCGCACGTCGCGGCGTGCACAACGATGATCGATGAGCTGCCCGGGGACACCGATTCGACGGTGCCATCGGATGCTGCGGCGTTGGTGCTGTTCTGCCCAGTGCTCGACACGACGACCGGGTTTGCGACACACATGCGTCTCGGCATTGAGCCTCGTGCGATCTCGCCGCTGCACCACATCGATGGCGCTCTGCCACCCACCATCATCTTCCAGGGCGACGCCGACGAGACCACACCGGTCGACCGGGCGCAGCAGTTCGAGCGAGACGCCGCGCAGCGTGGCCGAGACTGCGAACTCGTTCTCTACCCGGGTCGCGGGCACAGCTTCTTCCACCGAAACCGGTCCGATGGGCAGGACTTCGCGGACACACTCGCGCGGGCCGAACGATTCCTCCGCGAGCGTGGCATCCTTCGCTGAGCCCCACTCGCTCCCAGGACAACCGATCAGCAACACCGACAGGAGATCTCCCCGATGTCCCGCACGTCATGGTTCCCTGACATCCCGGTCATTCCGTTCGAGGGATCGCAGGGCACGAACCCGCTCGCTTTCAAGCACTATGACGCCGAAGAGATCGTCGCAGGGGTAGCCATGCGCGAGCACCTGCGGTTTGCCGTCTGCTACTGGCACAGCATGCGGAACGCAGGGGCCGATCCGTTCGGCGCCGGCTGTCGACCGCTTCCATGGGTCGAGGCACCGGATCCGATGACCGCTGCCCGCCAGACCATGGACGCCATGTTCGAGCTGATCACCAAGCTCGGCTGCGAGTTCTGGTGCTTCCACGATCGCGACATCGCACCCGAGTTGCCGACGCTCGCCGAGACCAACGAGGCGCTCGACCAGATCGTCGATCGTGCCGCACACCTGCAGGACACCACAGGTATCAAGCTGCTTTGGGGCACCGCGTGCCTCTTTCAGCACCCGCGTTACATGGCCGGCGCGGGTACATCACCGAGTGTCGATGTGTTCGCTCACGCCGCGGCGCAGGTCAAGAAGGCACTCGAGGTTACTCATCGCCTTGGCGGTGAGGGCTACGTGTTCTGGGGTGGGCGCGAGGGGTACGACACTCTGCTGAACACCGACATGGGCCGTGAACTCGACCATATGGCGGCGCTGCTCCGACTTGCCGTGCAGCACAAGCAGGACATCGGGTTCACCGGTCAGTTCTACATCGAGCCGAAGCCCAAGGAACCCACGACGCATCAGTACGACTTCGATGCGCAGTCGTGCCACGCGTTCCTGCAGCACTACGGGCTCGACGCCGACTTCAAACTCAACATCGAGGCCAACCATGCAGCTCTAGCTGGGCACACGTTCGAGCACGACCTCACCTACGCCTCGATCCATGGGCTGCTCGGCTCGATCGATGCGAACCGCGGCGACCCGCTCATCGGGTGGGACACCGACCAGTTCCCCACGAACCTCTACGACGCGGTGTCCACCATGCTCACCCTCCTGCGAGCAGGCGGTTTCACCACCGGGGGCCTTAATTTCGACGCCAAGCTGCGTCGCCAGTCGACCGACCTCGCCGACATCTTCCATGCGCACATCGGCGGCATGGACGCCTTCGCACGAGGCCTGAAGATCGCGTCAAGAATTATCGATGATGGTCGCATCGACGAACTCCGCGCTGCGCGCTATGTGGGCTGGGACTCGGATCTCGGTGCGCGCATCGAGCGAGGGGAGGTCTTGATGGACGACCTCGAGCGTCACGCTCTCGCTACGGACGTGCAATCGATCGGCTCGGGTCGACAAGAGCTGCTCGAGAACCTTATCAACGAGTACATCTAAGTGAGGTCGATCTTCCAAGATCCGTGCAGCCTTCGCCGGCCAGCTCGCGCTGTATGGCTCAACGTTCGAGCACGTGCGAGCACCCGTCACTCACACTGACGAAGAGCGCCGCGACATCGAACGCATCGAGTTGTTCGGAGGGTGGTGCAAGTTCGGCTGCCGACTCGTCGTTGTCGAAGACAGCGAAGTAGGCCTGCAGATCGGCAAGGTCGATCACGTTGTAGGGCTCGACGCGGTCGGCCGCTGAGCAGGTAATGGTTGCTGTGGCGGAAATCGTCAGCGTTGACCGCGAGGCGGCACCCGCGATTGCGGGGTCGTCGGACGCGTTGATCGTGTACGCGACGGTGGTGATCCCGATCTCGGTCGTCGATACGGAGAGCACAATGTCATCAGCAGCACCGGCTTCGATCACGGTCTCAGGGAGCACGATCCCAAAGCTACCGGTGTCGCCGATCGAACTCTCGAGACTCAGGACGGTGCCCGCGGTGAAGCTCGGCGTGTCTTCGAGCGCGTACACGGGCACCGGGAGCGAACCGATGGAGTTGGCACCAACGACACCGAGGTCAACGTTCACGGATGCATCAGTTGTCACCGGGTTGAACGATGCGGAGGACGGATCGAAGACTTCGGTAGCCACCGCAACCTGATCGTCAGCATCGTTTGCGCCAAACCCGGATCCGAGACCGGTGGTCATATCGAGGTTGTCGATGGTGACATCACCGGCGTAGAGACCGGCACCGGTGATGATGGTTGGATCGAGGCCGACGGTGAGCGTGCGCGGCGTGTTGTCATCGCTCGCAAAGGCACCGGTGAAACCATTTGTGAGTGGTTGATTGGTGATGGTGTTTCCATCGCTCTCGACCGCGTAGTAGACCCCATCGTTACCTCCGCGGTTGAGCGCGACTTCGACACCCTGTGGATCCGTGCCGACGATGACCTGCTGGCACAGCTCAACGAGTGACGAGCCGTCTGGTTCGGGTGTATCACCGACCCAGAGTTGTGAGTCGTTGAGGTTGTCCACGAAGACGGACCACGCCGCACCGGGCAGATCAACAAACGCGTTACGGTTGCTCGTGTAGTACGAGGGGTTGAGTGCCGGTGAGTAGATGACGTGATTGCGTCGACGCTCGAATGAGTCGGGAACATCTCTGAAATGCCACTCGATGAGCGAACTCAGGTCACCCATCTCGTTACCGCTTGGGATCCCGGTATCCAGCGGCAGGCTGTAGCGCACCGCGGAGTAGAACAAGCTCCGTGCCGTGTCGCCGGTGTCGGCGTCGCCCGGGTAGTAGTAGCTGCCGACTCGGCGGTTGGATCCTGCCGAGGTGGACGTTCCAAACGCGAGGTTCGAGCGCGAGCTATTGACCCCAGGGTTGCACGGACGCAGGGCGTGCGGGTCACCGAGGTTGCCGCGTGTGGAGTTGGAGGCGCTCCCCGGCTGCCGCGACTGGGGCCAGACGTGCTCACGGTTCCAAGAGGTGCCGGAATTCCACTGGCCGTTGACGGATTGCCGGTTGTACGCGAGCAGGATATTGCCGGGGGCGTTTGGGTCGGCGTCGTGCAACGCGGCCGACTCGCGGAAGTCGCCGTACCGCCGTTGAACGTGGCCCGCTGACATCGCGCTGCGAAGCGCGCCGGCGAGGGTCGTGCCTGTGCCGGTGACGCCGGAGTAGTACGAGGCCGGCGCTGCCCAGTCATCGGACTCATTCGACTCGACGATCGCTCCAACCGTAGAGCTAGCACCGTCGCATCCCACTTTGATCGGAGGGCTTTGATACTCGAGCGTGATCGCGAGGTCATCGATCAGCACATTCTCGGTGCCGGTATTGAAGAAGATGAACTCGATCGGGTCCGGAGAGACGTAGCTGGTCGGGGTCATCGTGCCATCGGCGTTACCAACCGGCTGTGCGCCCAGGTCGACGAACACGAGTCTGCCATCTCGCTCGACGAGAAGGACCAACGAGTCGAGCTGGCCCGACTCCGATGTCGCCGAGAAGCTGAAGCCAAAGATACCGTTGGATTCCGTTAGGTCGAACCCTACCGTGTTCGACACAACCATGGCCTTTGTGCCCGATGCAGTGACGATCGGGTTGGAGCCAGCATCCGCGTACTGCGATGCGAGATCGGCGAACGGGTTGCCGCTCTGGAGTGCCGCATCACCACCAAAGAGATCGCTCACGGCTTGCTGTGCAGCGAAGAGCTCGAAGTCCTCGATCGAGTCGGGCACGAACGAACCCATGCGGACCTCGGCGGAGGAAAGCTGCGCTCCGAATAGAAACGGGAGAGCAGCACACAGCGTCAGAGTTGGTCTCACTCGTCATATCCTCGTCTTATGTGATGTCCGATCTCGAGGCATCAGGATCAAAGTGTCCGAATCATTCACCGGACCGATGATGGCGACGTCCCCGCACAGCGGTGGGCGAGACGGACCATATCTTCGCGTGCCGCATCATCCTCATTGCACACGGCCGGTGCGATCGCGGGCAGACGCTAAACCGTATCGACTCCATACACTTGGTGCCTGGTCGTCGGTGCCGTGCCGTCTTAGCTGGAGGCTGTGGACGTCTCGGCATCGCGGGGGTGCTCGCTCCGCAGTGTCCTCATGCCGCGGAGCATGCGGATGGTGTTCGGTAGTGCCCCGGCCTGCTCTTCCGGCGTGCTTTATGCCATGTTATCGGCCTCATCCGGTTCGTCGTGTGGCGTACGATCGTCGCAATCTGTGAGGCCGAGCGCATGGCTGCTCTCGGAGTCGTGGGCGAGGCTCTCGAACCGCCGGAACGCGTCGACACAGCCGAGCGCCCCTATGGATATGACGATTTGCGATGACGTGACGCGCTAGTCAAGGTAGTGCGGGCTAGATCTTTGTCGGCGATCACCTGGAATCAGGGCACGATGATCGCGAGGTTCTCGCCGCGGACCACGTTCTCGCAGGCGGTCGGCAGACCGTCGAAGAACGCACGGAGGTCATTATCGTCGAAGTCGCCGAGTGAGAGCGCCACGTCGGCGCGGGGATCACCGAGCGCCAGGAAGTTGAGCCGCGCCGCGATGTCCACCGCGTCGAGGATCCGGTTGCTATCGGCGTCGTCCATGCATGGGGTGAGGCAGGGCTTGTCGACGCCGGCGATAATGGCGTCGATATCGACGATGTCGAGCGCGTTGGTCGGTGAGGCTAGGTCGGCCTCGGGTCGCCCCGCAGCGAAGGCACCGAGCAGTTCCGCCAGGTCAACGGCATCGGTGACGCGGTCGCCGTTGATGTCTTGCGGGCAGGGCAGCTCCTCGATGAGCATGGCGCGGCCAACGAGCCGCGCGGTGCCAACCGGGTTGCCTTGGTTGTCGAGCACCGGCTCTTCGAAGACCTGCTCGGCGATCACGCACATGGGGATGGTGACGCCATCGCCCTCCTCGAGCACATCGACATCGAGGAAGATGCCGTTTGTGCCGACTCCATCGAGGGGAAAGGGCAGTGAGGTGTCGTTGACCATGAGCTCGAGGTCGCCGCTCCAGTTGGTGTTGATATCGGTGATGCGTCCTGTCGGGTCATCGGCCGAGAGCATCGCTGCCGAGCCCGTCGAGGTACCCTCGATGCTGTTCGCTGCCACGAGACCGAGGTTGTTGAGATTGACCACGACGGTGTCTTCGGGCTGAATGGGCACGGGCGTGCCGAAGATATCTTCGAGCGGGATGTTGTTGGCGATGTCGTTCAGCGTCGAGCCGAGATCGAGTGAGAAGTTCGGTTCAGCAAGCTCGAGATCGATCATGTCGGCGCCGAACGAGGTCGGGCCGGAGCAATCGGTCGTGAGCCGGGTGACGGTGCGCCCGCGGATCGGGAAGTCGAGCGTCCACGAATCGTTGCCGAGGTCCAGCTCGATCGCAATGGTCGAGGTCGACTCGTTGGTGGTCATCGCTGGGGTGTCGCCGACATCGAAGACAGCGATATTCTTGCCGACATCACTCAAGATCCGGCCACCGGGCGCCGCGAGCAACGCCCGGCCGCCCTCCATGTCCACGATCTCTTCGCCCGTGTTGAAAACCTCCGATGGGCTCTGGTCGGGGTGCTGACCCTGGCCGATGAGCGGCCACATCTCCCGACCACCGCGGTAGAGCCGCAGGAAGAGGACATCGTCGAAGGTCTGGAGATCGGTCCCGGTGACGTATGTGGCGAGCACATCACCGTCGAACTCCAGGTGCTGACCGAAGAGCGCGACGGGCGGGATCGCGCCGTCTGATAGACGGAGAGTTTCGACGAACTCGTAAAAGCCTGGTGCGCGGTGCCACGCCCCGACGCCCATGTTGTCGTCGGTGGCCGGTGGGAACCCCCCGCCTGTGAACCGGCATCGAACGGTTGCTGCGAGCAGCTCTCCCGCCACGGCGACCGAGATGACTTCGCGCTCGAGCCCGCTGCCATCGCAGCCGGGCGTCTCGGTGTTGGGCATTTCGACACCCTGCTCGATCATCCAGTTACCGCCCACCTTCTTCCAGATGTCGATGATCTGCGCGGTGCCGGTCGGTTGGTTGCGCACGAACGCGGTCCGGATCCCGTCGGTATCAAATACCTCACTGTCGTAGGTGCCGACCGGTGGGACCGGGCGGGCGGTGAGCTCCCACTCGTCGCCGTTGAACTCGAAGATATATGGAGGCCGGTTGTCCTCGATCCCATCACCGCCCACGACGAGCACCTCGCCGCCGAGTTCGAGGCTGGAGCTGAATTGGTCGTTATTGCCGGGCAGATCCGTGGGTTGAATGGTCTGCTCGAACTGGAAGCCGTCGAGGTGCCGTCGGTACATGTTGACCGCCCCGCGGTTGTTGTCGAAGCGATCGTCCAGGGCGAGCCACGGGTCGTCGAAGTCGATATCGTCGAGCGACGCGTCGTCGATGCCGAGCGTGATGAGTTCCTGGAGGGCGTACCGGTCCCCGAAGCGGAAATAGACCGCGACACCGAACCGTGTGAACCCGCTCGGTTGTGGCAGGCGGTAGCCGAACGTTGTCAGGGCGTACTCGCCCGAGACTCGGATGCCGCCGGTGCCAAACTCCTCGAAGAACGCGCCCTGCTGGAACGGGATGACCTCGCTCGAGAGGAGCGTCTGGTCGGGGCACTGGGCGGCAACGGTCGGCGCGATGGCGACGGCGACCACAAGTCGGTGAGTCCTACGAAGCATCGGTTGGTCTTTCCATCAGGGGTGGCACGGCGGCACACTGTCGTGCGCCACAGCAAGAGGAGCCCCTGAGAGCACCATACATGTGATCACCGGCGAGCCGGCTGGCCGCTGCACAAGTCGGATGGCTTCACACGAAATTTGCAAAGTTGCGGTGTGCCAACGCACATCGACACCGCGGTGGGCGGGGTCGGTGGGTCTCGGGGATGGCGAGCCGCGTCGCGGGCTCAGAGCGCCGCGAAGTCGTTCGATGCGACGGCGTAGTCGAAGGCGTCGATGAACTTGTCGAGGTTGAAATCCCCCTTGCCGGGGGTGGAGGTCTGGACGAAGCCGAGCAGTTCGGCGAAGTCGACCGCGGGCTCAATCGTGCCGTTCCGATCGATGTCGAGCACATCGAAGATCTTGAAGCGGATGAAGGCGGTGGCGGCCTGACCACCCGGGCGTGCGGCGAGGCCGGCGCTGAAGTCGGGGTAGGTGGCCGCGGTCAGAATCGACGTGAGGAGGTACAGGTAGCCATCGTCGGTGACAAAGAAGTTCGCATCGTCGCCGGCGACGGCTTCGAGCGGATCGATCGCAACGAAGTAGGTCTCCGGGCTACCAAAGGGAGCCACAGCGTCGATCTCGATCTGCTCGCCGTCTTGGAGAACAACTCGCTCCTCGTTCAGCACATACGCGAAGGTGCCTTGGGTTGCGGGGTTCTGATCATCGACTTCTCCGGCGTAGATCACATCGCCGCGGCGGTTACCCCGAACAGCGCCGATCGGGATCACGCCGTCACCGGTGAAATCGATAAAGGTGGTGATCGAGTTTCCATCGCGGTCGGTGAAGCCTGCAAGCTCGACCGGATCGGTACACACGAACTCATCGTCGGCCACAATGCGGCTGAGGAACAGCCCGCCTTCGCCATTCGGATCGTTGGGATTGAAGAGGTTGTTTGGGTCGTCCCACGTGCGGGTGTTGCCGGGTGTGATGGGGTCTCCCTCTCGGGCAACCGCCTCGCCGTTGCGGGTCAGCAGGCCGTATCCAGCGATTTCCTTCGTGGCAAAGTCGTCACTCTCATCGGAAACGAAAGCACGCTCGCAGAAGGGATCGACCTGGAAATCGACGTCGATGAGTTCGAAAAAAGTGAACTCGAAGTTGCGGTTGACGCGGGCGTAGACGTCGCCGAGGGGTGTGGTGAACGAGCTCCCGATCGACTCGATCGAATCGGTCGTGAACGACACGGTCGGGTCATCGGGTGAGATGAACTGCTGGCCCTCGATGAGAAGCTGGGCATCATCCTTCACCAGTTGATCAACGTCGAAGACGCCCGGGCTGACAAGGCCGTTGACCCTGCTGGAGAAGCTCGTGCCGCACGAATCCTGCCCCGGACCAGCGGGGAACACCGCGTAATCGGAACCATGCGGGAAGGGCGACCCGGTGGGAACGGTGATGTTTCGGCGAGAGATCAGTATCGGGCTCGGTCCACCGAAGCCCTGGATGGTGATGACATCGTCCTGGGGTGGCGCCAGGCGGAGGCGGCAGTCGTTGATGTCCTGGTAGTACGCGCCGAACTGGTCGCCTTCACCATCATTAATGGTGCCCGGCCCGTTGATGCCCACCTCGAGCAGCACGCCGCCGTTGTTGTCCACACCGAAGATGCTGAAGTTGCCCAGGAAGGTGGTGGTGTCGCCCGGCCCGCAGTTACTGGTCGCGCCGAAGAGTGAGTCGTCAACGAACGTGAGCCGCTGACCGAGAACGATCGCGGGATCGAAATCGGGGGAGGTGAAGAAATCGGAGAGGGGCTGACCTTCGCCGGCGAGCAGGTCGACGGTGGTGTCGCCGAGGGCGCCCGCATCGCCGGTGATGACACGGTCGCCACGGCGATCGGTGGAGAACCCGGAGTTGTCGCCGGTGATGAAGTCGGGGAAGAACTGCAGCACGAGGGCGAAGAGGCCGGAGTCGTTGACGTGCATGCGTGCCGCGTTGTTGATCGCGAACTCGGGGATCGTCTCGGTCGGACGGGTGGGTGATTCGACGCTGAAGGTGGACTCCGCGAGGACGATCCGGCCGGTGGTGCCCGATCCCGCGACGTACACGCGGTCGTCGCCGTCGTCGATGTCGAGCCGGAGCGTCCACCAGTTGCCGCTTGGGCTGGCGGTGAGGCTGCCCATCGAGCGGTTTTCGACCGATGTGAAGTTGAACACGTCCTGTACACCGTTCACATCGGGGATCTGGCGATCTGGGGCGAAGTCATCGCCGAAGTCGATCAGGATGACCTCGAAGTTCGGCGACTGGGCGCAGGCCAGCCCGGCAGCAGCAGCAAGGAGCCAGGGCGCGGAGATGGCGGGGTGACGCATGAGGAGACCTTTATCGCGGGTGTGCACTGGATCGGGCTCAACACTCGAGTCGGATAGTCGATGAGCCGCATCCCTCGCGCGACTCCCACCTCGACGTGCCCGACCGACCTTTCGACTATACGCCGGGTCGGGGCCTACGCAACTATCGTGAACATGCGCATGGTGAAGTTGACCCAGACTGACGGTTCTCGAGACCTGTGGCTGTTGGTCGTTATGGGGGCGTGCCCCTTCTGCTTGGGTTGCGGTCCACCAGCGAGGTGGTCCTAAATCAGGCACAGGCCTTTATATATGAGGTGGCGTGGCAATAATTTAATATAATGTTTGGTATTTGGCCACTGTGAGCGAGTGACTCATGGTCTGGTAGACGGCGTTGCGGTTCAACGTTCGCGGGTGTGATGGAGAAGGAGAAAACGGTTCTTGCCTCGTCCCCCGTGTTCGCTATTGTCAATCTGTGCCCGAGCGAGCTGCACCGCGGCATCGGCCTGGCCGATCAACGGACGCTGGGGTGTCGTGTTCGGTCCCGAGTGGAGCCTGTCGATGAGTGGATCTGGTCGCCGCGTTGGGTTCACGCTGATCGAGTTGCTCGTGGTTGTGGCCATCATCGCGCTCTTGATCGGCCTGCTGGTCCCGACGATCGCACAGGCACGCGCGGCGGCTCAAGCCGTGGCGAGCAAGTCGAACATGCGTCAGCATGCCTCGGCGATGGTCGCCTACCAGGCGGCGCACCGCGACGAGTTCCTCAACCCGCATCCGACCTCGAACGACATCGATGCGGATTTCGTCGCGAATCACAACGGGTGGGACCGGTGGCGCTTCCCCGATCTTGACAACCTCGTTGATGAGACGAGCGCGGGATGGGGCACGCTGACAGGCCTTTTCTTCGTCGAGGCGTGGTATAGCTTCGGGTACCGCGACCTCTACGACTCGACGTACTCGAGCTTCGCGAGCAATGCACAGTTCCACCCCGGTGATGCAGCGGTCATCGATTTCTTCCAGGACGATGTGGTCGACAAGATCACGCGCGACGATGCCGCCAACGACGACATCACAGAGGGCGTCGGGGCCGGCGACATCAACGATGGTGATCCGATCCGCACCGGCGCGTGGCAGGGCTCGTACTTCTACTCGCACGCCTTGATGTTCCAGCCGGAACTCTACCGGCCGTTCTATGCGCTCCCGGCCCAGTACCGCGACTGGCAGGACGACCCGCTGTTCTGGGCGGTCGAGGTCAACGGAAACAAAGGGAGCTACGACCCCGAGCTCTCGGGCTCGGCCCGCGTTCGGGGCAGCCAGGTCAGCTACCCCTCGCTCAAGGCGATGTTCTGGGAGCGGGCCGACTTCATGAAGTCATCTCGATCAGCAAACCCACAGACGGGCAATCAGGGTCGCCCGCCCTTTGGTGGGTTCCAGGGCGGCCGCGAGAGTCTGCCGCCGAGCTACAACAGCCCCGAGGCCTCGCCCGGTGTTGCCTTCGTGGACGGCAGCGTGCGCGTGGTCGACATGGGCAAGCTCTACGATGACCGCGAGCGCGAATGGGATGACATCGTGAATTCCGGCGATCCCACGGTCCTGCCCGCGCTCGACCCAGCGATGGAGTACGACTACTGGACCGAGTTCAGTGGTCAGGCGTACCGCGAACTGATGGCCTGGTTCTCCGCTGGGCAGAATGTCGACCGCAACCGCGGCGGTGTGTTCGACGGGTTCTTCCTCTTCACTGCCAACGGGTACCGCGGCCGCGACGTGCTGTCGCCCTGATGGGGCACCCCGTCAACGCGGCAGGTTCTCGAGGTCGGTGTCGAAGCCAGCGATAACGAGCGTGTCGTCCCGTGCCAGCCGGCTGTCCGGCCGCGGCACATCGACCACGACCTCCTCGAACGTGTCGGCGCCGGTGGGCGACGCGATCGGGACCTTCTGCTTGATCGCCACGATGGTCACCTTGTGGGTCTGGCGGAGGTTGAGCTCGGCGAGTGTCTTGTCCGCCCATGCCGAGGGCACCGCCATCTGCACGAGGGCGTAACCCTTGCCGAGTTCGACGTGATCGATCATGAAGGGTGCCAGGAGCCGGTGGCTCCACCGGTCGGCCGATTCGTCCTCCGGGCTCACCACGGCGTCGGCGCCGATGCGGGAGAGGATGCGGGCCTGCATGGTGCTCGCGGCCCGCGTGATCACCCGCTGAACGCGGAGGCTCTTGAGCAGCACGGTGGTCAGGGCGGTAGCCTCGAAGTTCTGCCCGATGCCCACGATCGCCGTCGCGACCTGATCGACGCCCTGGATCCGCAGCGCCTGCTCGTCGGTGGCGTCGAGGGCGATCGCCAGGGTGACCTGGTCGCGGAGTTCCTCGACTCGCTCGCGGTCGCGGTCGATCGCAATGACCTCGGCGCCCGATGAAGCGAGGTTGGTCGCCAGCCGGGCCCCGAAGCGCCCAAGCCCGATGACGGCGAAACGGTCCATGGGTGCAGAGGATACGGCACAACGCGAGCAGCGCGGAGCCTGCGGGTGGCACCTCCTGAGCGCCGTTGAGGATCTTGGGTTCTTTGGACGACGAGTCGCGGTGGTGGGAGTGTCCCGCTCCCACGAGCATCGATCCACGCGCCTTGGCAATCGGCCGTGGGAGCGGGACGCTCC
>JBCDJJ010000037.1:0-34241 GCA_038747915.1 Planctomycetota bacterium
CAAAAAGATGCCGTTCGGCCGACGGATGATCCGGTTGAAAATGTCCAGGTTGTCCGGCTCGAAGCCCAGGTTCGGCAGGCCGATCCGCACCGAGTCCGGCCGCAAGATACGCAGCACGATCGACTCGCCGTGGTACGCCGGACAGGAACTCACGCGGAAGTCGATGACCTGTTCTTCGCCCTTGTCGTTCGTCACCGGCATCTTGATGCGGCCATCCTGAGGCACACGCTTCTCCGCGATGTTCACACCCGCCATCAGCTTCATGCGAGCCAGCACGCCGTTCTGCATCCGCTTGGGCAGGTTGTCACGCTCCACGCACACACCGTCGATCCGGTACCGCAGCCGCACACGATCGGCCATCGGCTCGATGTGGATATCCGACGCCCGGTTCCGCACCGCCTCCTTGATGATCCGCTCGCACAGCTTGATGATCGGGGCATCGCTCGCGGCCCGGTCAATGGATGAATCGATCGATCGGTCCACCGACTTGTCGATCGACTTATCGATCGACTCCGAGATGAGCGTCTCCTTCATCTCGTCCATCGCGCCGCCGCCGGCCTCGGCACCCCCCCCCGACGAGTCGAGGAAGTCCATGATCTGACGCCGAGACGCCAGCGCCGGCTCCACATCCACACCCACGCGGAACCGGAGCATGTCCAGCAGCTCGAGATCCTTCGGGTCATGCACGATCAGGTGCAGCCGGCCGTTCTGCTTCCCGATCGGCAGCACCTTGTGCTTGTCGATCAGATCACGCGGCAGCAGCGAGAGGTCGACCCGCTCCTGCACCTCGCCCTTCGTCAGATCCGCGTACTTCATGCGAAACTGACGCGCGAGCGACCGCGCCACCTGCTCCTCGGTGACGTCGCCGTTGTCGATCATCACCTCGCCGATCCGCTTACGGGCGCCCGACTGCATCTTCAGCGCCTGATCGACCTGCTCCTGCGTCGCGAAACCCTCGGCAACGAGGATCTCTCCCAGTTTTTTTCGTGAACGAGCCATACGCCCCGTGCGATTCGCTGAAAGACCCAATGTGTTCCACCAGCGGGCCACTCTGCCCGCCGATCACCGCAATCCGAAGGATATGCTCAACCCGCTGTGCGGTCAGAACGATACCCAACGTCGCCCCAACAACCGTCAGACCCATCGGCGTCCGGTCGGCTCCTGATCACCGCGGGTCCGACCCACGAACCGATCGATGCGGTTCGATTCCTCGGCAACCGCTCGAGCGGCACACTCGGCATCGCACTCGCCGAAACCGCCGCCGACGCCGGCTGGGACGTGCGTCTTGCGCTCGGACCAACGCCACGCCACCCGCGCGAACACGAGCGCCTCGACGTGATCCACTACCGCTCGACAGCGGACCTCGAGCGCACCCTCGCCGAGCACGCGCCGTGGTGCGATGTCCTCGTGATGGCCGCAGCGGTTGCTGATTACCGGCCGCTCACAGTCGGCGGCGCGCCCGTCGATCCCTCCGGCGCACGCAAGCTGCGGCGCGCCGGCGGTCCGCTCACGATCGAACTCGAACCCACACCCGATCTCCTCGCCGGCGCCGCGGCGGCACGGCGCCCCGGCCAACTGCTCATCGGGTTCGCGCTCGAGCCTCAGGCCGAACTCCTCGATTCGGCACGCCGCAAGCTCGAACGCAAGGGCGTTGACGCGATCGTCGCCAACCCGCTCGAAACCATGGACGCTGCGGATATCGAGGCCGCCCTGGTAACCCACCGCGGCGAGCACGCTCGCACCCCGGGTCGGATCCCCAAGGCCACCTTCGCGCGATGGCTCCTCGATCAGATCACCGCGCTCCGCGCCGACACCTAACTCATCGAGCGAGCCGGCCCGTGCCCGGCCGGAACACACCGCGACAACACCGAGGGCCTACTCCTCGACCTCCGGCAACGGCGACCCCCTGAGCACCGCGTACGCCGACTCCCCCCGCACACGCCGCGCGATGTCCGCCAGGATCCGTGGGTCACCCGGAGAATCCAGGTGCGACATCTCGAACCGGGGCGTGTCCACCCACAGCACCGCATGCCCCTCCGGCGCCGCGTTCTCCTCGCCCACGATCCCGTCACGAAGACGCACGTAGCAGTACAGCTCGTACTCGGCGCGCGGCAGCGCCTCGTCCAGGGATGTTAGAAAGTCCGACCCGGCGCGCATCGCCGTGACCTTCTTGTCGAGACTCGGCACATCCGCGCCGTCCGCACCGCGGTGCGGTGTGCTGATCGTGAACAGCCGGCGGACATCAAGCCCCGGACCCTCGGGCCCGTCCATCGCGGCGTACCGGCCCACCAGCCCGCCCATCGAGATCCCCACCACATCGAGCGGCACCGTCTCGGGTGGAACCCCAAGCTCGTCTTCAAGGTGCTCACGCAGCGTCTTCACAGCGCCATCGAAGCTCCCTGAGAAGAAGAAAGACTTGCTGTGCACCAACTCCGGATTGGTCACCATCTCGCGGAACCGGTCGGCCATCCCGCCCGCGAAGAGCCCCGGATCGCCGTACCCCCCGAGCACCACCAGGTGCCGCTCGAGCGCCACAGGTGTCTTCCGCATCTGAATCAGATCCGCCTCAGCCCGCGACGCGTCGATCGCGAACGACGGGTTCGGGACCGGCACCGTCGTCCCGCACCCGCCCACCATCGCTGCACCAACCGAAACACCGACCACCATCGCCAACGCGACGCATCGCGGCCACCAGGCGCCGCCGCGGTCTTTTCCATGCCTGCTCATGGGAGAAGGCTAGCGGTCTGCCGCGGTGTTGACCTCCGCAGCACCATCGCGATCACGCTCACAGCTGGGGAGCGGAGCGCCCGGATCACGAGACCACGCCCGCTCGCCGCGGACACGCCTCACCACGTCCGACACGATCCGTGGATCCGCGGAGATAGAAAAGTGTGACAGTTTGGAACGGCCGGTTCGCCAGCCAATACACCGGGTGCCCAACCGGCGCCGTGTTCCACTCGCCCACCATCTCATCGCTCAACAGCGTGTAACACACCAGCTCGTACTCCACCCCCTCGGCCCACGCCGCGTCGATCGCGCTCAGCTCGGGCGAGCCCGGCCGCATCGCCGCCACCCGCTTGTCCCAGAAGAGCGGCGCATCCGCCAGCCTCGCCCCGCGATGCGGGGAGGCGAGCGTGAACAGCCGCCGGATGCGGAGACGCTTGCCGCCGTCGTCTCGCGGCAAGGCCGCGAACCGCGCAACCACGCCGCCCATCGACACACCCACCACATCCACCTCCACCGTGGCCGACGGATCGCCCGACGGAAACCGCGACTCGATCACCCCGATCGCGTGGTCCCGTGAACCCTCGAAGCTCTGCTGCCAAAAATAATCGGTCGAGAGCACGAGCTCGGGCGTGCTCACGTGCCGCTTCAACCGCGCCGCATCCGCACCGATCGCCCACCCCGCCGCGTTCCACCCGCCGAACACCACAAGCGGCCGCTCGAGCGGAATCGGATCCGCACGCATGCGCGCGAGATCCTCCCTCGCTGCCGCCGGTGTCAGATCAAAGGATGGGTTCGTGGTCGTCCAAGCGGCGCATCCAGCGAGTACGCCACACCCGACCAACCCGAGTGTTCCGGTCTGGATCTGCTTCACGTCGTCTCGCCCTCAACTCCGAAAGAAACGTCTCCGCGTACCTTGGCCTCATGCCCAACGAGCCCTCGACACGTCTCTCACCACCACCCTACTCCACACCGCCCGGCTTTATCGCCCATGAGTACGAGCGCTCGCGGGAACTCCCTGTGCCGTGCGCATCACTCTGGACCTGGCTTAGCACGCCCGAGACCTTCACACGCCAGCTCTGGCCCTTCTGGGTGGAGTTCGTCGCAGGCTCGGGCGTGAACGGTGCCTCCGGTTTCGCACCGGGCGTGCTGAACGTCCACCACGGCCCGCTGCTGCACGCCGCGGGCATCCTCACACGCGTCGACACGCTCGACGACCCGCCCCCGCTCACCCGCGACCTGCACTACTTCTACGGCTCGTCCATGCTCACCATGAAACTTGTCCGCCCGATACTGCTGCGCTTCGGTGCCGGGCCCGCCGGCGACCAAGCGTGCATCCTCACGCTCCGCGTCGAGTGCGATGTCAGGCCGTGGATCGCTGGGTTCTGGACCCGGGCTCAGTCGCTCTTCTGGTCCGCGTTCTTTCGCTCGGCGCTGGCCGGCGCGAAGCGAGTCCCGGTGCGATCGCCAACAGAGCACACACACTCACACAAGAGCACCTGAACCCGCCACTTCCCGCCCACCCGTCATCTCCCGCACCAGATCAAAGAACCCGCGTTTCCGCGCGCTCGAGATCCCCCACTCGCACGGCATCGACTGGTACCCCTCCTCGAACCCCTCATCCGGCAACCGGTAGTCGAAGAAGCCCCAACTGGCACGCGCCGAGACCGCACCGAGGAAGTTGTTGTCCGCATTCTCGAACGCGAAGTGATCGTCCTCGTTGAACACGATCGGCTGACCACGAAAGAAGGGCTGCGCCCGCGTCCGCTCCACCATGGACCGGATGCCATCGGGTGTATGGATCCCATTCCCGTGCAGCAGCACCACGTCCGATGCCGACATCCCCTCAACCGGCAACGATCCGCCGAGCAGGCTCGTCCCAACAAGCAACCGACCCGCGGGAAGGTGCGCCGCACCGGCTGACCGCGTGCGCACCACATCGAACATCTCGTTCGCCCGATGTGGCCGCAGACACTCGTGCGTGTACTCGGGGCAATCGGCCTCGTTGCACACCTCGATCACCACGTGCGACCACCCGCCCGCGAGCACGTGATCGACCGCCGACTCCACCGCGCGGATCACGGCGCGTTCATCGGTCACCCGGTGATCCTGCCCGAAGTAGAACAGCCCCAGGATCACGACGAGCCCGAGCCGATCCGCTGCGTCGAGCACGCGGTCGAGCCGCGCTGCGTAGTCGGCGCGGAGCGATCCGTTCGCTTCGAACGCCGAGTTGTGCCACGGCTGCGTCTCGCTGTAGCCCTCGGGCGAGCCCCCTTGGAGGTTGATGGTCACCGCGTCGAGCCCGCACGCTGCCCACTCGGGCATCGCGGCGATGAACCGGTCGGTGTTCCGCGCACTATCCCATCGCTCGACCGAGCCGTCTGGGAGCACACGGTCCCACCGCGCCCGTGTGTCGGGGTTCAGATCATCAAAGATCGCCTGCACCATCCGGCTATTGAGCACCAGCCCATCGAGCGGCATATCGCGGTACCGGTGCCCCGCGTGCGTCACCACGCCGTCCACCACGAACCGCTCGCCCTCGATCGATATCCGAGTCACATCAACCCTCCACGTGGCGCCTCATGCGGCAGATCATCGCACGCCGGTACCAGCCTTTCGCGCGCGGATCGAGAACGCTAACGGCACCCGATACGGCATTTCTTTCGGGAGCCACCACGCCCCCTCTCGGTACTCGAGACACCTGTACCCACGCCAGAACGTGAACGGCCATTCACGCACCGACTCAACGACCAAGCCCGTCCCCGCCACGGTCGAAACAATCGAGCCCATGGTGTGCTGAAAATCCACGGTCTCCGGCATCACCGCGCCAGAACCATCGTCCGCATACGTCGGCCCCGCGGGATCCTCCCAGGCGCCCGCGCGAAAGTAGTCACCCACAAGCTCCAGCGTTCCATCCTCCTCTCCCTCTTCAAGAAGATGAGTGAAAGGATGATCATCGACCACGTACACCATGCCGCCCGTGTCGAGCAGCGCGGCGGCCGACGCCATCCACCGCTCGAGATCTGCGATCCAGCACATCACACCCTCGGTCGCGAACACCAGATCGAACGCGCGGCCCGCCAACACCGCATCCGCCTGGTGCGCATCGCCCACCACGAACTCGGCCCCGATCTCGAGCTCGCCCGCGAGCGACCGCGCCGCCTCCACCGCCGGTTCCGAGATATCGAGCCCCGTCACGATCGCCCCACGCCGCGCGAGCGCGAGCGAATCCGTCCCGATGTGGCACTGCAAATGCAGCACCCGCACCCCGTTCACATCGCCGAGCTCATCGCGCACCGGCCGATCGAGCGGCGACTCACCCGCCCGCAGCGCTTCGATCTTCGACCGATACATCTCGGATCGCAGATGCACCGGCACCCGAGCATCCCAGTTCCGGTGGATCGACCGGACCGCGTCATCCGAGGACAGACCGGCCCGACTCATCGCACGCGTCCGGCTGCTGCCTCAAGCGTGCGCACCCACGCGTCCACCGACTCGTCGTACTCCACGCCGAGCCGGTGCTCGACCGGCTCGCGGAGCCGCTCGGGAAACACCGGTGATCCGTACACCGCGCCCATGAACATCCCCACCATCTGTGCTGTTGAATCGGTGTCGTACCCGAGCTCGATCGCCACCCGCATCGACGCCATCGGGTCGTACCCGCAGAACTCCATCGCGCACAGTGCCATCGTAAACGTGGTGTGGGCTTCCCACCAGGTTTCCGCGCCGAGTTCTTCCTCGATAATGCGTTTGAGCGCTGCAGGTTCACCCTGTGCGCGCACAGCCGCGTCCTCCGCGAACCGGATCCACCGCGGCACCGACCGCTCGACCCACGGCACCTCGGCGTACCGCCACGGATCGGTCTCGATCATCGCGGCCTTGATCCGCAGCCACGGGTCCCCCTCGGCATCAACCGCCAGAGCCGCGGCCAGCCCGGCCACGATCGCTGCATTGAGATCGCGCGCCTCCGCGTTGTCGATGAACGCGGCGCGGTACGACGCCCGGTACGCCCCCTCAGGATCACCCGGGAACGCCCCCGCGATGGGCGGCAACGCCATCTGCCCCGCGCACGTCGGGATCCCGCCCCAGAGGCGCGAGGGCGGCGCCGCATCCTCGCGGATCCCCACCACCCACCGCGCCGCCTTCATGTACTCGCGCACCCACTCCTCGTTGAGCGCCTCGGTCGGCGTCCCCGCCTGCGCCCGCTCCCACCGCAGGTATGCCCGCGCCAGGGCCGCCTCATCGAGCGTCGCCACACCACGCGTTCCCGCTCGCTCGAGCTCGTGGGCGATCATCTCGACGACGATGAACTTCTGCCGCGAGTCGTCGGTCACCGTGCCCGCCGGCGCATCGCTCACCCAGTGCGCGTAGGGCTCGGGTTCCGGACGGAACACCGAGTAGTCGAGCAGCTCCAGCCCCGCCCCGTACGCCGCGAACTCACTCGGTTCGAGACGCTCCCCACCTCGCCACACGCGGAACCATGTGCCCGCACCCTCGATGCGATTGTCCGGCACGAACTCCACTGGACCGCCCGCTGCATCGCCGATGAGGCTACCGAGGAGCATGCCGCGGACGCGATCGGTCGGCACGGCTTTAGCTTTGTCGTCGCTCACCGCACTCGTCGTTCGGCATCCGCTCAGCATCGCCAAGGCCATGAGCAGCCCACCCAGCCACGGGATCAACAGGGTCACCCGCATCGAACCCTCCGTCGTGACTCACCCACCACTCACCGTCAGCGGCGTCACCCGGTCCACATCCCCCCGCGCGATCTTCTCGAACCCGCTGCCCAGCTCCCCGATCGGGTCCGGCGGCACGATCTCCACCACTTTCTCGCCGAGCTTCACCTCACCCGCGAGCACGCGCCGCTGAAAGTCCACGCACTGCTCGTGCAGCGCATCGAGGATCTCTTCTTCCTTCACATTCGCCACCTTCTCGCCCTGCACGTAGATGATCCCGCGACGATCGCCGGCGAACACGGCGACGTCCGCGCCCTCCGCTTCGCCCGGCCCGTTCACCACGCACCCCATCACCGCGACCTTCATCGGCACCGTGATGTCCGCGGCCAGCTTCGTGCGCACGTCCTGCACCAGCGTGAACAGATCCACCTGGATCCGCCCGCACGTCGGGCACGCGATCAGATCAACTCCCCGTCGCTCGCGCAGCCCGAGCGAGTAGAGCAGCTCGAGCCCGTCCTCTACTTCGTACACCGGGTCGTTCGCGTAGCTGATGCGGATCGTGTCGCCGATGCCCTGTGTCAGCAGGCCGCTCAGCGCCGCGATCGAGCGGACCGCTCCGGTCTCCCGCGGCCCGGCGTGTGTCACGCCCAGGTGCAAGGGGTGATCGAATCGGTCGGCGACCTCGCGGTACACGTGCGTCACGAACGCGGCGTCCATGCTCTTCGCGCTGATCGCCACATCGTGGAAGTCCTGCTCGTAGAAGATCTCCATGTACTCTTCGAGCTTTGCGATGATCAGCGCGAGCAGGTGCGCGTGCTTGCCGCCGAGCTGGTTCTTCTCGAAGAACTTGCCGAGTTCTTCCTTCCGCTTCTGCTTGTCGCGACGCTCGATGATCGAGCCCTCGTTCACCCCCACGCGGATCGGCAGCCCTTTCTCCCGGCAGGCCTCGATCACCTCGTTCACCTGAGCACGATCGGTGATGTTGCCGGGGTTGAGCCGGATCTTGTGGACCCCCGATTCCACGGCCTCGAGCGCGCGCTTGAAGTGAAAATGCACATCCGCCACGATCGGCACGCTCACACGCGGCAGGATCTCCTTGAGCGCCTCGGTGTCCTTCTTCTCCGGCACCGCCACGCGGACGACATCGGCACCCGCTGCGGCCAGCTTGTTGATCTCGGCCAAGCACGCCTCAACATCGTGCGTGTACCCAGCGGTCATCGTCTGCACCGACACCGGCGCCGGACCACCCTCCTCGGGCGGTGAGGTCGGTGTCGCATCGGGGTGGCGATCGGTCGGCACACCGCCGCCCACCCGCACGTACCCCACCCGCTCGTCGCCGAGCACGATCTGTCGCGTTGGCCTGCGCTGAAGCATGCCGAGATGGTATCTCCGGCATCAGTCGCCAGGAGTGCCGACCGGCAGATCGACCGGGAACCAGCCCCAGGCATCAGAACCACCGATCTGTACTATCGCCCCAGGTGCCAGTGTTGCACCCATCCACCACCCGCCTCACCGGGAGAAATCGACATGGCTCATCTGCTTCAGATTCTGCGCTCACTCGGTGCCGCCATCGCGGTCGTGGTGACGGCGGTCGCACTCTCCGGGTGTGGCGAGAACTCGGCCGAACGCGCCGCCGCGGGGACGTACGTGCTGGACAACGACGCCTTCGTCGAAGCGATGACTGCGAGCTTCCTCGAGCAATCACCCGGCGCAGACACCGCCGCATTGGCCGCGTACGCGGCATCGGCGCCGCCCCTCGAGATGCAGATCACGCTGAATGAAGACGGCACAGCGCAGATCCGCAGCAGCTTTGGCACTGTCGACGAGACAGGCACCGGAACATGGACGCTCACCGGAACCACGATCTCGATCGTGCCAGACCCGTCGGACGATGAACAAGAACCGCCCGCCACCGCCATCCTCGACGGCGACCGGCTCCGCCTGACGATTCCCGACACGGGCATGCCGGAACTCGTCCTCGTGAAACGCGAAGACTGAGAACACACCCCACGACCGTTTATGCTCGGTTCGCGAACCGCATCGCCCGCCATCCGGCATACGTCCACGTCTCGAACACCACGAACCCGACCATCCAGCCCACCACGGGTAGGACGAACTCCCATGTCGCTGCAGCGGGCGGGATCGGTGAATTCGGCGACCACAGAGACGGGTGGATCGGCTGTGCTGGGGGGATCTGCCCGAGGTAGAACCCAACCGAAGCCAGCGCCGCGCCGACCACCCACGCTGCGGACGTGTGCCCTGTGACCGCGATCGACACCGAGTGCGTCACCCGCCATCCGCGGCGCCGGCCGAACACCCGCAGCCCGGCGTACTCGATCGCCGAGAGCATCGAGAACGCGACCCACGCCACCACGAGCGAGTTCGCGATGCCGAACACCGTCGCCCCGAATCGCGCGCTCGACCCGATCGGCACCACCAGCATGATCGCCGCCAGCGCGCCATTCGCCGCGAGCAGCCACGCCGACCGGTGCGACTCGACACGCACACGCGACCAGAACGCCTTGGGACGCAGCGCCATGCCCACCAGATCCGCAGCCCAAGCCCTCGGGTCGCCCGGCCACCGCTGAAGGGCCGATCCCACGCGCCGCGTGGGATCCGAGAGGTCGGCGTCGAGGCCGCACTCGGGGCATCGCTCGACCTTGGCGGCCGACAGGTCGTACCCGCACCGCTCGCACAGCGTGGTGTGCTCGTTCACCCCTCGCATGCGATCATCCTCGCATGCACACCCCGCCCAAGCCAACCGAACCCGTCGACCACATCGAGCTGACACGGTGCGCCTTCGGCTCTCCCATGCACCGCGCGATCCAGGCGCTCCGCGAGCGGATCCTGCTCGGGCCGACAGGCCGCACCGCCGACGACTTCGAAGCGGCCCACCCCGGGTACGAGCGCGAGTCGTCCCATTTCGGTGCGCTCGATGCGCGGCAGCAGGTGATCGCGTGCGTGAGCATCCGCCCGAACCACCCGGCCGCTGGCGACGGCGTCCTCAACCAGATGGCGGTCGACGAGACCTGGCAGGGATGCGGACTTGGGCGCCGCATCGCTGAGCACGCGACTCGTTGGGCCCGAGATGAGGCTCGACTGTCTCAATTGCACTGTTCCGCGCGTGTCACCGCCCAGTTGTTCTACGAACGTTTGGGGTGGTTCACCGAGGGTGAGGTGTATGAATCCGCTGGGCTGCCGCACGTCCGCATGGTGTTCAGGTTCGCATAACACGCCGAGCGGCTCGACGACCAAGGGAAATTCCTGAGGCCGACCACTGGCCCAGCCCGGTTCACGATTGAACAATCCGGCGTGATCGCCACTGCCTCACCCGTTGACGAGATCCGATCGCTCTTTGCCGAGCGAGGTCTCCGCTGCACCAAGCAGCGGATCGAGATCTACCAGGCGCTCGCGGGCACCGACACGCATCCCACCGCAGAGCAACTGCACCAGCTCATGCAGGATTCGTGCTGTCCGTGCATCTCGCTCGCCACCGTCTACAACACGCTCGAAGCGTTGTGTCGGGCCGATCTGTGTCGCCGGATCCCAGTCCCGGGCTCCGGCACGCGGTACGACGCCGCCACCGACGATCATCTCCATCTCATCACGGATGATGGCGCGGTGGTCGATGTTCCCTCATCTTTGAGTCGCCAGTTGCTCGATCACATCCCCCAAGAACTGGTCACCGAGCTCGAGTCTGCGCTCGGCGTTCGGATCGATCGCGTCGATGTGCAGCTCATCGCGGGGTAGAAAGCCGTTCCTGCGCGGTTCCTACGCCCGCATGGCTGTTTCAGAACATCGACCGCTCGCATTCTCCAGAAACCGAGGCATAGTCCACTGACGCGGAACGCGTCGGGCAGCTGTTCAAGGCCCACTCTCTCGACCGATCCCTTTGATCGGGCCGAGCCAATCAAGAACAGCCGCCACGCCGTCGATATGTGTGTGCGATCGAGCGGATGTTCGCGAGTGGCCGACACGCTGTCGACCATCACGGGCCATCCTGCGTGGCGGACTCGGCAAGGAGCGCCAGATGCAGAACGACACCATGTCCCCCTTCCACGACCGGCGGCAGCACACCCGCTACGCCCTCCCCTCGATGTACACGGACGTTGCCGCGCGCACGCTCGAGGAAAACACCTTCGATCGCTCGGGTCATGCCTACGACTTGTCGCTTGGCGGGATGCGTTTCGAGCTCGATCGACCCCTCGAACCGGGCTCGGAGATCGGCGTGCGGATCAAGCTCCCCGCATACGGGCTCTCCTTCGCGGAGCGCCGCCCGATCTTCGCTATGGCTCGCGTGGTCTGGGTCAACGAAGACGACCTCGAACAGGGCGGGCCCATCCGCATGGCCTGCGTCTTCCGAGCCTTCATGCAGCCCGGCGACCGCGAGCGCATCGAGCGTGCCCTGCGAAGCGGCCGCTACGCCCTCGCTGCGTGACGCTTATCCCTTCGCGACGGCCGACCAGCCGGTCCATCCCGTGAGCCTCGCCACGCCCGGAGCGCCCTTCGGTATCTCGTCGACCACGCGGTCCGCGATCGAGCGGTAGAGCCCATCCCGCTCTTGGTACAGCGTCTCGACCTCGCTCGCCGCGTCGCCGCCGCTACGCAGGGCGGGTCGGTTCGCATCGTGGCCGACCGCTGCCAGCCGACCTGCGAGCACATCGGCCGGCGCATGCAGGTATACGACGATTGCATGACCTCCCGCGCGCGCCCGATCGATTACCTCGATGGCACCGGGCGCCGTCGGTGTACCGCCTCCAAGCGAGACGACACACCCATGCCCCCCCAGCGCGCGCACCAAGGCGTCACGCTCCAGCGCGCGGAACGCGGGCTCGCCGCGCTCGCGGAACACCTCGGCGACGCTCGTCGCCCCGGCCGCCTCGAGCACCAGATCATCGGTATCGACGAACGGCCGCCCCTCAGCTTCGGCCACCGCGCGGCCGAGTGTGGTCTTCCCGCTCGCGCGAAGCCCGATCAGCACGAGGTTCGGATCCGAGTGTGTCGCGGCGTCAGTCATCCCCGAACAGTCTGCGCTCGATCCGACGCCGCTGCGCCGCGGGCGGTTCGTCGGCCGCGGTCAGGTGCGCGGCCCGGCGCAGCGCCGATCGGCACAGCAGCAGCGCCACCGGCTTCGCCTCGATCGCCGAGGCGAGTGTTCGGATTGCCTTGCGATCACTCCGCCCGAGCCGCACCGCGCGACACAGCCCGAGGAAGGCGTCCTCCTCGGGATCCCCCGTCCGCCGCCCGTAGCGCAGTCCCATCCACCCAAGAACGAGCAGGACACCAACGCCGATCGCTGCCGCGACCCACCAGCCCGTGCCGATCGACGGATCCGTGAGCGCCCCCACCCCGTCGACGCGAAGCGCCTGCTCCGAGACACCACCGAGAGTCACCGCCATCACCACATCCCCCCGGCCTCTGCCGGTGCTGCAACGCGGATCGACGTTGGCCTGAGCAGCACACGGCGCGCACACCTGGCCGCACGGCGTCGGAGCGACGCGTCGCCCTCGCCCCGCAGCGCCTCGGCCACCATGGAAGCCACCGCTGGGTGGCCCGAACGCTCGGCGACCCAGAGCGCCGACCGCCGGTGCGCCGACCGCTCGTCGCGGAGCATCGCAACGAGGGCATCCACACCGGCCGAGGTGTCTTCCTTCGCAAGCATCGCCCGCACGGCGTTTGCGCGCACACGCGGTGTCTCATCCCGTGCAAGCGCTTCGAGTTCGAGCACGATGCTCGCCCGTCCCGCGGCCGCTTCGACCGCCTCCGCCCGTACGCGGGGGTCTTCATGGCCCAGCGCCACGGCGATCGCTCGATCGGCGCGTGTCCCTTTCACCCGCGCGAGCAGCTTGAGGGCTTTCGCCGCACACGCCGGATCACCCGCCGAAACGGCGCCGATCAATTGCTGCTCGAGCGATGCACCGAGGCCCAGCTTCTCGGCCCGCTCCATGGCGCGCAGGCACGCCCCGCCCGATGCTCGCGCGATCTCATCACCGAGCTCGCCGAGCAGTTCATCCGGCGACAGCTTCGCGAGCCGAACATCATCGACCCGGCCGAGCCACGAGAGCCCGAGTGACGCCGAGCGACGAACCGCTTCGTGGGGTGAGCGGGTGAGCGTGCTCAACATCGAGGCCCGCATGGCGCGCGACCCGCGGTCCCCCGGATCGCCGAGACGGTCCGCGGCGGCCGAGGCCACCCGCTCGTCCGCATCCAACGCGAACTCGAACAAGGCACCCGCGGTGGGTTCGTCGAGCCGCAGCGCGCCGAGCACACCGACAGCGCGCACCCGGAGCGACACATCCGGGTCGCGGAGAAATGCGTTGGCGAGCTCGCGCCGTCGAGACGGCGCCACAGGCAGTACCGCCGCCCACTCGAAGGCGCCCGCCCGTGCCGAACCGGTGAGCGAGGCAAGCATGCCGGCATCGGGCAACAGCCGCTCGGGGTGCCGCATGCGGCGCAGCGCGGCCGACCGGGCCCCGACCCGCAGTAGGTGCCCCACCTCCAGCAATGCTGGCAAATCGGTGGCGCGGTCGATCTGCTCGAGCCGTCGAACCGCCTCGCTCGCCACCGTCGGGAGTCCGAGCCACCGAACCAGCATCTCCGGCGAGGTCGACAGGTCGATCTGCTTCGCGCCGCGGCGTAGGGCCATCTGTCCGACCTGGGCCCGATCAGCGGCAACCCAGTCCCGCAGCGCGGGACCGGCGTTCGGGAGCGCCTCAGCCACCGCTCGCATCAGCTCGTCGCTGCGGTGGGTGTCAAACCGCTCAGCGGCCTCGGCCAACGCCGAGTCGATCGCAATCCACGCTGCGCGGTCCTCCGGATCGAGCCCCCGGGCGAGCGAGGCGAGTACATCGGCCGACCGTCGACGCACCCGCTCGTCCTGATCGTCGAGGCCCCGGTGGACCGAAGGCAGCAGCTCCGCGAGCGCGCGGCCCTCGTCGCCGAATCGCCCTTGGGATGCGGCCAGCCCGACACTCAGGCCCGCGAGGCGCTCGGGTGGGTCAGGAGCGTCCCCGAGCGTCCGAAGGACCTCGACGACATCGCCCCGGATCGTCGCCCCCGCTGCCCGCTGAGCGTCAGGAGAGAGCCGATCCCACCTGGCCAGGAGGGTCACGGCGAGGCGGCGGCCATGTCGCCCGCGGGAGAACAGATCGAGGATCTCCGCGGCCAGCGCATCGAGCTCGACCCCTTCACCGGCATCCAGCGCCGCAGCGAAGGCGGCCTCGCGTTCGCGGCTCGGGAGCCGGCGGACCAGCCGAAACATGCGGAACATGCCATCCATGCCCCGGTACATCGGCCGGGGAGAACCGTTGGGTGGAATCCGGCGCAAAGCTTGCCCAACACTGGTGACATCGGCACACCGCACCACCCCACAGTCAGACCGAGCGGTCTGCAACTTTTCGCTCAATCTCTGGTTTCGCGAGAATCCCCTTGTCCGCCATGAACTGTCCCATACGATGGCACGTGCCGTAAAGTCCAGGTCTCGAGCGTTCGAACCGGACCACGCCGAACTGTATTGGGCGGCTCAGCGGCATCGCTAGGAGTTTGTTCGGAAATGTCCGCACCCACCAAATCAACCGCACTGCACGCGTATCGCCTGCTTTTATACCGGCGCGCCTTGCACCCCGAGCTCTTCGAGGTGAAAGGGCGTCGCTCGCTTCAGCACGGTGACTACCGCTTCGAGCTCTGGGTCATGCCCGCGAGCCATGTCCTCCGCTTCGAGTACCAAGAGCTCTGCGCCACCGAGCTCGTCACCCCGCGTGAAGACTCGATCCCTGATCGAGGCCTGATCTCTGCGTTGCCGTGCGCCGGCGAGCGTGAGCACGAGCACGAGTTCTCCGACTCGGTCAAGTACATGGCCTCGGTCCAGACCGAGCAGCTGCCCGAGTCGCTCTACAAGGACACCTACGACGAGCTGGTCGATTTCGGCCACCGAAACGAAGCGGTCTCATTCGAGTGGCTCGACGAGGACGGCGGCCGGTGCGCCTCGATCGTCGACGCCCAACGGTTCCGCCGCGAGGTCCACGTTCAGGCGTACCACCTGCTCGCCCAGGGCGGCGTGGTCCTGCGCAGCCAGTCCATTTTCGAGCACCCTGCAGGCGGCTGACCGCGGCGAGGTGTCTCACACAGTCCACCCAGCGCCCCGGTCAGCCGGGGCGTTTTTCGTTTTGCAGGTGTAGTTCGGAATTCGTAGCTCGTAGCTCGGTGAAAGTCCGAGCCTGAACCCGAGCTACGAATCCCGAACTACGAATCACCACCTCAGAAGCCATGTACGCTCCACATCACCCACAGCAACGGCCCACCCATGACCCACCAACCCACCGAAACTGCCAAACCGAAGCCCTCCAAGAACCGCTTCAAGGACACGCTCAACCTGCCCAAGACGTCCTTCCCGATGAAGGCGTCGCTCGTGCAGAACGAGCCGGCCAGCCTCAAGCGATGGGAACAGGCGGGGCTGTACGACCGTCTCGTCGCCGACCGCGCCGATGCCCCGCGCTTCGTCTTTCACGACGGCCCGCCCTACGCCAACGGCTCGATCCACCTCGGGCACATGCTTAACAAGGTGCTCAAGGATCTTGTGGTCCGCTCGAAGCTCATGGCGGGGATGAGCTGCCCGTTCGTGCCCGGGTGGGACTGCCACGGCCTGCCCATCGAGCACAAGGTGATGCAGGAGCTGAAGGAGAAGGGCAAGCTCGCCAAGCTCGCGGGGCTCGAGCCCGATGTGCGGGCCATGGCCATCCGCCGCGCGTGCCGGGACTACGCCGAGAAGTTCGTCAAGCTGCAGAGCGGCCAGATGCGCCGGCTGCTCACCATCGCCGATTACGAGCACCCCTACATCACGATGGACCCGGCGTACGAGGGCGCAACGCTCGAGGTGTTCGCGGCGCTTGTCGAAGAAGGCCTCGTGTACCGCCAGCTCAAGCCCGTGCACTGGTCGATCGAGAACGAGACGGCCCTCGCCGACGCCGAGCTGGAGTACCACGAGCGTCGCGACCCATCGATCTACGTCGACTTCGAGGCCGCCGAGGGCGCCGCGGTGTACGAGCGATTCGGCCTTGACGACGACGCTCGCGACGCCCACGGCCTTGGCACCACCCCGAGCTTCATGATCTGGACCACCACCCCGTGGACGCTCGCCGCGAACCTCGCGATCGCGGTCCACGCGGACTACGAGTACGCGCTGGTCAAGATGGACGGCAACGTCACCGTGGTGGCGGTCGAGCTGCTCGAGAAGGTTGCAGCGGTCGGCAACGCCGAAGATGTCGAAACGGTCGCCACCGTCAAGGGCAGCGCCCTCGCGGGCCTGCGGTACCGCCACCCGTTCCGCGAAGCGCCGCCGGAGCTCGCCAGCCTCTCGGACGCCGCGACGCGCGGCGCAACCGCCGACACGTGCTACACCGTGATGACCGCCGACTATGTCACGCTCGACGATGGCACAGGCCTGGTCCACACGGCGCCGGGCCACGGTGTCGAGGACTACCAGACCGGTCTGCGCGAGGGGTTGCCCGTGTACTGCCCCGTCGGAAAAGACGGCCGGTACGACGAGACGACCCCCGATTTTCTCACGGGCGTGCAGGTGTGGGAGGCCAACGCGCTCGTCATCGATCGGCTCGTCGAGTCGGGGCACATGTACCACCACTTCGAGTTCGACCACTCCTACCCGCACGACTGGCGGAGTAAGACGCCCACTATCTTCCGCGCAACCGAGCAATGGTTCATCGGTGTCGATATCCCCAAGAAGACCGAGCCTCGCACGCTCCGCAAGGCAGCGATGGACGAGACCGCCGAGGGCGTCGGCTTCTTCCCCGCGTGGGGCAAGAACCGCATGCGCGGCATGCTCGAGAATCGGCCGGATTGGTGCATCTCCCGTCAGCGGGCGTGGGGGCTGCCGATCCCGGCGTTCTATGTCGATGGTGTGACCATCCTGACCGCTTCCTCTGTGCTCGCGGTCGCCAAAGCCTTCCGCGAGGACGGCTCGGACTCCTGGTTCGAGAAGAGCGCCGCCCATCTCCTCCGCCACTGGGATGCCGGTGCCGATCCCGACTGGGAGGGCGCTGCCCCGGATCTCTCGGCCGCTGTGAAGTCCACCGACATCTTCGACGTGTGGTGGGAATCGGGCAGCTCATGGAACGCGGTGATGCGCGAGCGATCCGGCGGCGCCGACAAGCCGTTCGACGCCGGTCTCGATCAGGACGTGGACTACCCGATCGACCTCTACCTCGAGGGCTCCGATCAGCACCGCGGGTGGTTCCAGCTCTCGCTGCTGCCCGCCCTCGGCGCGACCGGCCGGCCACCCTTCAAAGCTGTCCTCACCCACGGCTTCATGGTCGACAAGGACGGCAAGAAGATGTCCAAGAGCCTGGGCAACGCCCTCGACGTCGATGCCCTGTTCAAGGACTTCGGCGCCGATGTGTGCCGGTGGTGGGTCGCGAGCATCAGCTACGAGGCCGATATCAAGGTCGACCTGTCGTTCTTCAAGAACGCGGGTGAGGCCTACCGCAAGGTCCGCAACACGCTCCGCTTCATGCTGAGCGTGCTGAGCGACTTCGACGCAGCCGAGCACGCGGTCGACCTCGCCTCGCTCGATCCCCGCTCGCTCGACGCATGGGTGCTCGGCGAGTTCGATGCCCTGACCGACACCGTGCGCACCGCGTTCGACACCTATCAGTTCCAGAAGGCGACTACGGCGCTCTACGCCTTCTGCAACGACACGCTGAGCGCCATCTACCTCGCGGCGATCAAGGATCGTTTGTATTGCGATGAACCCGCAAGCGAGCGGCGTCGCCAGACCCAGACGGTCGTGCGCGCGGTGTGCGACGGCCTGAGCCGCCTGCTCGCGCCCATCCTGCCCCACACCGCCGACGAAGCGTGGCGAGCGATCAACCTTGGGGACGGAGCGTGCGTCCACGAGCATGCGTGGCTCTCGCACTTCGGCGTCGAGCGTTCGCCGGACTGGCCCACCGCGATGGCGGCCCGTGACCGTGCGCTCAAGACACTCGAGGACTTCCGCGAGCAGACCGATCTCGACAATCCGCTCGATGCCGGGGTGCTGGTGCCCGACCCCAAGGGCGTGCTGATCATGTTCGACCCGGTCGACCTCGCCGACCTGCTGGGCGTGAGCCGCGCCCTGCCCGACCAGAACATCGAGGATGTCGCGGTGGAAGACCTCCGCCACGAACCCCGATGCGAACGTTCGTGGAAACGCGACGGCAGTGTTCGCAAGCGCACGCACAACGGCGAAACGGTGCTGCTGAGTGATCGGGATGCGCAGGCTGTCGGCGCGGAGTGAGCCCCGTGTGCAGTCAATACTCCGCCGCGAAGTCACGGATCATCACGCGCTTGCCCGCTGCGCTCCGCCCCTGCGCATGCACATGGTCGAGCAGGAACGAATCCGGCAGCGCCCGCGGGTCCACCGCGGCGTACCCGCACCGCGCGAAGAACTCGGGCGACTTGGTCAGCAGGAACACCCGCTCGATCTCGAGCCGCTCCGCCCAGTCGGTGAGGTAGTCGATCACGGCCGAAGCGGCCCCGCGCCGCCGCCGATCGGGGCTCGACGCGACGGATCGAATCTCGGCCAGCCGCGACGAGTACACCACGAGAGCGGCGCACGCGACCACGTGCTCGCGCCGGTCGCCGTCGTCGTCGAGCTCGCAGGCGACCGCGAAGCTCTCGACCGCAGCCTCGATCTCCGCCGCCTCGCGCCGGAGGATCGCCCCCGACTCCACCCACGGATCGAGCACGGTATGGATCGCTTCGACATCGGCGCGCGTGGCCGGCCGCACGAACACCTCGGCCCCCGCGACTCGGTGCGCGGGGGGCCTCGCCATGGTCTGGGCGAGTCGTTCGGCATCGACCACGATCACCCGGCCGCGCTCACACTGGCCGCTCCGCGTGACTCGAGGCGTGCGCGCGCCGCCTCGATCGCTGCCTTCACGCGTCGCGGCGATGTCCCCCCCATCGCATCTCGGCGCGCGACCACAGCATCAACATCGAGCCAAGTGAACACGTCGGCCTCGATCACCGGCTCGATCGCGCGCATGTCCCCGAGCGGCATCGCCTCGAGGGGGACGCCGCGCTCCACCGCGCGGTTCACGATCCGGCCCACGATCTCGTGCGCATCGCGGAACGCCACACCCTTCTCGACGAGGTAATCCGCGAGGTCGGTCGCGTTGGTGTACCCACGCGTCGCGAGCGCACGGGCCCGCGGCTCGTCGAGCTTCAACCCCTCGATCACCAGCTCCATCACACGCAGGCACATCGAGAGCTGATCCATCGACTCGAACAGCCCCTCCTTATCCTCCTGCATGTCCTTGTTGTACGCGAGCGGCAGGCCCTTGAGTGTCACCGCCAGCCCCACCGGGAGCGACACGAGCCGACCCGCCTTGCCGCGGATCAGCTCGAGTGCATCGGGGTTCTTCTTCTGTGGCATGAGCGAGCTGCCCGTCGTCACCTGGTCGCTCATCGACACCATGCCGAACGGCTCGCTCGCGTACACGATGAGATCCTCCGCGAGCCGTGACAGGTGCACCGCGCACGTCGCCGACGCGTGCAGCAGCTCGAGCACAAAGTCGCGATCGGCGACCGCGTCGAGCGAGTTCGCTGTCTCACGCGAGAAGCCGAGCGACGCGGCGATCGCACCGCGGTCCACCGGGTACGCCGTCCCGGCGAGTGCGCCGGAGCCGAGTGGACACTCATCCAAACGCACGAGCGCATCGGTAAACCGACCCGCATCCCGCTCCAGCATCTCCACATAGGCCAGGCACCAATGCCCGAAGAGCACCGGCTGTGCCGCCTGGAGGTGCGTGAACCCCGGCATCACCGCCTCGCCCTGACGTTCCGCACCGGCGACCAGCGCGAGCTGCGCCGCGCGGATCTCCTCGATCCGTGCGCGCGCCTCCCGTATGCACCACAGCCGGAAGTCGGTCGCCACCTGATCGTTGCGGCTCCGTCCTGTGTGGAGCTTCTTGCCGAGCACACCGACACGCTCGACCAGTTTCCGCTCGACGTACCCATGCACATCCTCATCGCCGGCCGATGCGGGCACTCCGGGATCGGCAAACGCCTCGGCCACCACCGCGTCGAGCGCGCCGAGCAGCTCGTCGCACTCGCTCGGCGTCAGCACGCCCGCATCGCGGATCGCCTCGGCCCAGGCCTTCGAGCCCGCCACATCCTGCTCGATGAGCGCGCAATCGAAGGGCAACGAGTCATTGAACCGCTGAAACAGCGGCGCCGCCTCTTCCGCGAACCGCCCGCCCCACATCGCCATTACGAGACCCCTTGAGCCGTCTCACGCTGCTTGCGAGCGCGGATCGCCTGCGGCAGCGACACGAGCCGGATGAACCCTTCGGCATCGCCCTGGTTGTAGACCTCGTCGGCCTCGAAGCTCGCGAAGTCTTCGTCGTGCACCGAGTTCGGCGAGCGCCGCTGCACAGCGGTGGCATGCCCCTTGAAGAGTTCGACCACCACCTCGCCGCTCACCGGCTCCATGAGCGAGTCGATCGCGGCCTGGATCGCCTCCCGCGCCGCGTTGCCGTACCACCGGCCCTCGTAGACAACATGGCTGAACTGCAGCGCCAAATCATCACGCAGCCGGCGTGCCTCGCGGTCGAGCACCAACTCTTCGAGTGCCCGCAGGGCCTCCATCAGCACCGTGCCGCCCGGCGTCTCGTAGCACCCGCGGCTCTTCATGCCGACCATGCGGTTCTCGACGATGTCGATCCGGCCCACGCCGTGCTGACCCGCGATGTCGTTCAATCGCTCGACCATCCCAGCGGGGCCGAGTGCGGCGCCGTCGACCTTCACGGGCACACCCGATTCGAATTCGATCAGGACCGATGCCGGCTCGTCGGGCGTGTCTCGCACGTGCCTCGTCAGCATCCACACGTCGTCCGGCGGCGCGTTCCACGGATCCTCGAGTGCGCCGCCCTCGTGCGAGATGTGCCACAGGTTGCGGTCGCGCGACCAGATCTTCTCCGCGGTCGACCGCACCGGCACGCCCTTGGCCTCGCAGTAGCGGATCAGATCGGTCCGGCCCTTGAAGCCCCAGGTGCGCCACGGCGCGATGATCTTGAGCTCGGGGGCGAGCGCGTAGACCGCGTGCTCGAACCTCACCTGGTCGTTGCCCTTACCCGTACACCCGTGGCAGATGCCATCGGCGCCCACGCTCACGGCGAGTTCGACCATCGCCTTGGCGATCACCGGCCGAGCCATCGACGTGCCGAGCAGGTACCGCCCCTCGTACACCGCGCCGCTCTTGAGCGTCGGCCACACGTAGTCGCGGACGAACTCGTCGTTCAGATCGACGACGTGGCACGAGCTCGCCCCGCTCGCGACCGCCTTCTCCTCGATGCCCTCGAGCTCGTCGGCGCCCTGCCCCACATCGCCCGCGAAGCAGACGACCTCGCACCCGCCGTAGTGCTCTTTGAGCCATGGCACAATCGCCGAGGTATCCAGCCCGCCGGAGTAGGCGAGCACGACTTTGTTCAGTGTCGTCATGGTCCAAACCTCTTCATGATTCGAGCAGGCAATCGGGAATCGTCAACGGACGATCGGTCCGGGTGTCCGGCGCCCACGATGCAGCCTCCCATTGCCTATTGCCTATTGCCTGTTGCCTGTTGCCCCTCCGCGAAGCATCTCCACGCACAGCCCCATCTGGGCCCACATCCGGTTCTCCGCCTGGTCGAACACCACCGAGGCGTCCGAATCGATCACCGCATCGGTCACTTCCTCGCCGCGGTGCGCCGGGAGGCAGTGCATGAAGATGCACCCATCGGCCCCCGCGGCCATCACCCGGTCGTCGATGGTGTACGCCGCGAAGGTGCTGCGCCGGCGTTCGGCCTCCGACTCGTCGCCCATGCTGATCCAGGTGTCGGTGTAGACCACGTGCGAGCCACTCACCGCCGTCAGATCCTGAGAGAGCGTGACCTCGAGCCCGCCGGAGCGAGACGCCTCGACGATGTCCGGTGCGGGCTCGTAGCCCTCGGGGCCGAGCCACGTGAAGCGTTGAACACCGACGCGGGCGCACGCCAGCATGAGGGAGTGACACACGTTGTTCCCCTCGCCGACGAACGCGACCTTGAGCGACGATAGATCCCGCCGCTCGCGCGCCGCCCACTCCGAGATCGTCAGCACATCGGCCAGCCCCTGGCACGGGTGGAACCGATCCGAGAGCGCGTTGATGCACAGCGACCGGTCCATCGCGCCGGCGAACTCCGTCAACGCCTCATGCGAGAACACGCGGGCCACGACAAGGTCGCAGAACCGCTCGAGGTTGCACGCATAATCATGCACACTCTCCCGCGCGCCGAGCCGCGTGCCGCCGGTGTCATAGAAGAGCGCGTGGGCGCCGAGCCGCGAGAGGCCGATCTCGAAGCTCACACGCGTGCGGAGCGACGGCTTCTCGAAGAGCATCACCGCGTGGACACCGCCGAGCGTTCCCGCGTGCGATGCCGGGTTTGCTTTGATCGCCGCGGCACGATCGAGCACTCCGTGAACCTGCTCACCAGACCAGTCGAGAAGTGATAACAAGTGCGAACCAAGGCTCGTTGTGGAATCGGTCTTGCTCACGACGTCTCCTCCGACCAGAAGAGCTCCGCTTCGGACCGCCCGATGAGCGTTCCAGCCGGCCTGCCTTGCGCAACTTCGAGCACCACGCCAGGACGCTTCCACGGCGCGATGACCACCGGGATGTGCGCATCCACACTCAGTGCTGCTGCAGCTTTGAGCTTTGGAATCATCCCTGAGTGGACAGTACCGGAGTCGATGAGTTGCAACACTTCCAACTCATCCTTGATCTCGCGGAGAATTGATCCGTCCGGCCCGCGCACACCATCCACATCGCTTAGAAGAATCAGGCGATGTGCTGCGCAGAAGAAGGCGACACCGCCCGCGGCATCATCGCCGTTGACATTGAGCAGACCGGCTCGGCCGTCATCGCCAACACAGGCGATGACAGGGACAACCCCTTGCTCGAGTAGCGACTCAACCCGGTCGCCTACTCTCCCCCGCACCACGCCAACACATCCGAGTTCTGTCCTACTCTTCGGTTCGCACGCGAACCCGGCTGAACTCAGCGTGAGTCCCATCGCTTCCGCACCGACCGCACGCAGCCGTGCGCACAGCCGTGCATTGACCTCTCCCGCGATCGCCGCCACCACGAGGCCAACCTGGTCATCTGGTGTGATACGCAGACCGTCACGACGTTGGACCTCAAGCCCCAGGCGATCGAAGAGTCGATCTACTGCTGAGCCCCCGCCGTGGACCACGACGACGCCTCGCCCGTTCGGATCCGCTGCCAACGACGCGATATCTCTCCAGAGATGCTCGAGTGACGCCGCCTCGTCGATCGCCGCCCCACCGAGCTTGATCACCACAGGCCCGTTCATACACGCACCGCCTGCCCACGCGCGTGCGGCCCCAGCCCGGCGGTCTCCTCGAGCCCGAAGCGAATATTCATGCACTGCACCGCCTGCCCCGAGGCGCCCTTGACGAGGTTGTCGAGGCAGCTCGTCAGGATCACCCGGTGCCGGCGCTCATCGACATGCACACCGATGTCGCAGAAGTTGGTGCGCACCACATCGCGGATCGCGGGTGTTGCCCCCTCGGGCACCACGCGCACGAACGGCTCGCTCGCGTACCGCTCCTCGAGCGCTCGGCGCACGCTCGCGCTGTCGGCGCCGGGAGCGAGCGCCGCATGGAGCGTCGAGCAGATGCCGCGATCGAAGCACCCCAGGTGCGGCGTGAACATCACATCGTGGCCGATGTGCTCGATCATCTCGGGTTCGTGCCGGTGCGCACCAACCTTGTAGGCCTGCACGCTCACCTCGCTCACCAGGGTCGTGACCGACGCGGCCCGCCCGGCACCGCTCGTGCCGCTGATGCAGTCGGCAATGATCGGGTGCGAGTCGTCGAGCAGACCGGCCTCGACGAGTGGGCGCGTAGGCACCAGCACGCTCGTCGGGTAGCACCCCGGGCACGCCACGAGATCGGCGGCCTCGAGGGCTGCTCGGTGCAGCTCGGGCGAGCCGTACACCGCGCGCTCGACGACGCTCGGAACACGGTCGAAGCCGTACGCTGCGGCGTGCGCACGGTCGCTCGCGAGCCGGAAGGCCGCGGAGATGTCGAGCACCACGAGGTCGCGATCGAGCAGCGGGCCCGCAAGCTCGTTGCTCGCTTCGTGCGGCGTGGCCAGCACCACCGCGCGCGCACCGGATGCGACCACCGACTCGACATCGGTCGCGTGCACGCGCAGCTCCCTCTGCCCGCGGAACCGCGGGTGCAGCTCGTCGAGCGGCTCGCCCGCTCGGCGGTTGGAACCGAACACGCCAGAGAGCACGAACGCGGGGTGCGCCAGGATGATGGCGATCGCCTCGGCACCCGAGTATCCGGATGCCCCGACAACCGCAACAGGGATCGACTCCGCCGCGGCGCCCATCACACCATCTCCTGAGCACCGGACGCGATGCGCCGCACATCCTTGGCGATCGCTGAGGCTGCGGTGCGCGAGCGGCACGCGACGAAGATGGTGTCATCGCCCGCCACCGTGCCGAGTGTGCCCGCGGGCGGCGTGAGATCGAGCTCGACCGCCAACGCCTGCGCGTGCCCCGGCGCGGTCTTGAGCACGACGATCGACTCGCCGGCATCCGCTTCGAGCAGATGCCGGCGCAGCGCATCGGCGAGTGGGGCTGCGACGCCGGTACCAGGCCCCTGGTGCGCCGACCCGTTCACGGTCGCGGCCCGTGGGAGCAGGTACCCGCTCGCGCCCTTCACCACGCCGAGTGCACGCAGGTCGCGGCTGAGCGTGGCCTGGGTGACGTCCACGCCGCGCCGCGCGAGGCGGGCGCGCAGGTCGTCCTGGCTCGCCACGCCGCCGCGGCGGACGGTCTCGCGGATCAGAGCGTGTCGGGCCGTGCGGTCCATGATGAGTGAGTATACATCGGATGCATGAAAATGCAAGTCGAGCCTATGGCCCTGATGTGGTCCCCGAGCCGCCGAAGATGGTGCGTTCGGCCGCGGCCACACGCCCTGCCAGGGCCTCCGCCGAGTCGGCCACCACCGTCACATGCCCGAGCTTGCGGCCCGGGCGGGGGGACTTGCTGTACAGGTGCGGGTGGGCACCCGGGATGCTCGCCAGGTCATCGACGGGCGGGGCCGCGCCGATGAGGTTGATCATGGCGGCGTGCGCACGGGGCGCGGGGTCGCCAAGCGGGAGCCCCGCGATCGCCCGGAGGTGCTGAGCGAACTGGCTCGTCACCGCTCCTTCGATCGTCCAGTGCCCGGAGTTATGCACGCGCGGGGCGATCTCGTTGGCGATGAGCGAGCCGCCGGCCTCGAAGTACTCGATGGTCACCACGCCGACGTAGCCCAGCTCGTCCATGATCGCGCGGGCGTGGTGCTCTGCTGCATCTTGCACCTGTGGTGAGACGCCCGGCGCCGGGGCCACCGTCGCGCGCAGGATGCCGCCCTCGTGCGTGTTCTGGACGAGTGGGTACGCCTGGAACGAGCCATCGCGCGCGCGCGCCGCGACCAACGAGAGCTCGCGATCGAAGGCCACGAGTTGCTCGGCGATCGCCGGCGCCGCGCCGAGGGTGTGCCACGCGGCATCGAGCTCATCCGGCCCGTTCACGATCACCTGTCCCTTGCCGTCGTACCCGAACCGGCGGGTCTTGAGCACGAGCGGGAAACCGGCGTGGTCGGCGGCGCTGTCGAGTTCGGCTCGCGTCCCCGCGGATGCGAACCGGGCGACGGGGATGCCCAGTGATTCGAGGAACCGCTTCTCCGCGAGCCGTTCCTGCGAGACTTCGAGCGCGCGCACCGGTGGATCCGTTGACACGTGTTCGGCCACGCGCCGGACCGTCTCGACCGGGATGTTCTCGAACTCGTATGTCGCGGCGCCGAGACCATCGGTGAAACGCTCGACAGCGGCGAGATCGTCGAGCGGTGCCACGACAACCTCGCCGACGGCCGAGGCCGGACACGTCGGTGATGGATCCCAGAACCGGAAGCGCAGGCCGAGCGGCACACCCGCGGTCGCGAGCATACGCCCGAGCTGCCCGCCGCCGACGACGCCGATGATCGCCGGCACGTGTGCACGACCATCATGATGTGGCGCTAGGAGGCTCACGTGGTTGGCACCGGGGTGTCGAGGACGCGTGCGGTCTGCGCGGCGCGGTACGCATCGAGCCGATCGGCGAGTTCAGCATCCGTCGTCGCCAGAAATGCAGCGGCGAGCAGCGCCGCGTTCGTCGCGCCCGCTTCGCCGATCGCGAGCGTGCCGACAGGGACGCCCGCGGGCATCTGCGCGATCGACAGGAGCGAGTCGAGCCCGCTCAAGGCCCGCGAGCGGACCGGCACGCCGAGCACGGGGAGCGGCGTCTTGCTCGCGCACATCCCGGGCAGGTGTGCGGCGCCGCCGGCACCGGCGATGATCACCCGAAGGCCACGTTCCTTCGCCGAGGCCGCGTACTCGAACAGCAGATCGGGCGTTCTATGGGCCGAGACCACACGACACTCGTGCGGCACACCCAGCTCCTCGAGCGTCCGAGCGGCGCTGCTCATCGTCTCCCAGTCGGATGTCGAGCCCATGATCACACCGACGAGGGGCGCGTCGGGGACGCCGGCGCTAGGATCTGGAACGTGGTTATCGGGCATTGCGCAGCTCCCAGCGGGCAGGAAAGAGGGGAGATTGTGCCAGATCCGCGGAGTGTCGGCGAGGTGAAGGACACGCCGATGACTTGTCTGCGCGGACAGTGCTCGCCCGGGCGGAGCCGAGGGGCACACTGTCGAGGTACGTGCAAGGCTCCCGGCGCGAGGCGGAGGATCCTGTGAGCGACGGTCAGATCGGATCAGTGCATACCGGGCGACGCGCGATCACCGCGTGCGCAGCGGTGCTGATGGCATTCACCGCACCAGGCACCCGGGCGCAGTGCGCCGATCGCGTCTGCCCGGTGCTGCGGCACGGTCCGCCGGCGTGGGCGGTGATCGGGGAGGTGGAGACCGCGGCCGACGTGGGTGTGGCGCTCGGCGCGACCGGTGAGCACGCCGAGACGCGCGAGCCGGTGGTGGCCGCGAGCGTGGTGTTCGAGCCGGGTCTGAGCCGAGCCCGCCGACTCGGCATCATCGAAGGCGCGGGGCTGGCACTCGGTGGTGAGCTGCTCGCGATCGATGCCGCGGTCGTCGAAGGGCCGCTGAGCCATGTCGTGGCACTGGGCGATGTTGATGGCGTCCTGTGGGTCGAGCCCCCACTGCCGCCGCTGGGCTCGACCAACGCGGAGGTGCGCGCGCGGATGCGCGCCGACGAGGTGCGCACCTCGCCGTTCTTTCTAAGCGGCGACGGCGTGCGCGTGATGGTGTGGGATGTCGGGCACGTCTCGCGCGTACACTCTGATCTGGCGGGTCGTGTGACCGACCGGGACGTGGCGCTCGACGAAGATCACGCGACGCACGTCGCGGGCACCATCGCCGGCACCGGCGCCATCTCCGGAGGTGGCACGAGCAGCGAGCGCGGACTCGCGCCCGAGGCGCTGATCGAGACCTACAGCGTCGGGAACAGCACCAGCCCGATCTTCGGCGGGATCTCGCTCTACTCGAACCCGCTCGACCTCGAAGACGATGTGCTGCACGCCTTCGGTGTCGTCGGCGTCGACGTGATGAACGCCTCGGTCGGCACCAACACCGCGCTGTACCACGACTGCGCGATCACCGGAAACTACGGTGTGACCTCGGCCCTCATCGATGCGCTCATCCACGACGGCGAGACGCTCACCGGCCGGCCCGTCCGCATGGTGTTCAGCGTCGGGACCGAGCGGCAGACCTCGCGCTGCGGCAACACCTACTCGACCACCGCCCCGCCCGCCGGCGCCAAGAACCACATCAGCGTCGGCTCCATCGACGCGGATACGGCGCTCGTCTCGAGCTTCTCTAGCTGGGGCACGGTCGACGACGGCCGGCTCAAGCCCGATGTGGTGGCGCCCGGGTGCGAATGGGGCGGTGATGGCGGCGTGCGCTCGACGGTGACAAGCGGTGGGTACGGCATCCTGTGCGGCACCTCGATGTCGGCACCGGCGGTGACCGGCGCCATCGCGCTGTTGCTCGAGGACTACGAAGATGTCCACCCGCATCTGCCCGAGCCGGGCAACTCGCTCGTGAAGGCCATGCTCGCGCACTCGGCAACGGAGGTCGGCCAGGCCGGGCCGGACTACACGAGCGGGTACGGGCGTGTGGATGTGCTGTCGCTCATCGAGCTGAACCGTACGGGGATGTTCTTCGAGGCGTCTGTCGGATCGGACGAGGTCATCACCCGCGAGGTGGTCGTACCCGGTGGCACCTCGGAGTTGAAGCTCACCGTGGCGTGGGACGATGCACCGGGTCTTGCAGGGACCTCGAGTGCGCTCGTGAACGATCTCGATCTGGTCGTCGAGAGCCCGAGCGGCGCACGGGCGTGGCCGTGGACGCTCAACCCGGCGAGCCCCTCGTTCGCGGCGCACCGGGACCAGGCCGACCGGGTGAACAACCTGGAGCAGGTGGTGGTCGATGACCCCGAGCCCGGCGTGTGGAGCGTGCGGGTCGAGGGGTTCGACGTGCCCAGTGGCCCGCAGCGGTTCGCGCTCGTCTCGAGTGCATCGCTCAGTGCCGTCTCGCTCGAGCTGCTCGCGGGGCCTGGCACGACGGTGCTCCCTGGTGAGACACCAACCGTTCGCGTGCGCGCCGAGGGTGCCGATACCGGGATTGTCGCGTTGCAATGGCGCCTCGACAGTGCCGATGCGTGGCAGACGACCGTGATGTCCGAGGTCGGCGGTGAACCGGGCGTGTACGAGGGTGCTATGGATGCGGTCTCGTGCGGGGACGGGCCGGAGTGGTGGGTCGAGATCGCGTCCGACGCGACCGAGTCGAGCGAGGTGCTCGCCCGGTACCCCATCGACGGCACGGTCACGACCGGCGTGGGCGAGCACGTGGTGCATCTGGTTGATGACTTCGAGACCGATCTCGGCTGGTCGGCGGGGTGGGCCGGCGACACCGCGACCAACGGCCTGTGGGAACGCGCCGAGCCGCACCAGGTCACGCCGTCGCTCATCCCCATCACCGGCGAGCCGTTCAGCCAGCCGGGCGAGGACGCGAGCGTCACCGGCACGATGTGCTACGTGACCGGCGCCGCCGCAGGACTCTCGGCGGGCACATTCGACGTCGACGGTGGGCGGACGAGCCTTGTCTCACCAACGCTCGACCTCGCGGGGTACCCGGAGGCGACACTCCGGTTCTCGGCCTGGTTCAGCAATCACGCCGGCTCGGCGCCCTTCGAGGACCCGCTGCTCGTGGAGGTGTCGGTGGACGACGGGCAAACGTGGGCACCCGCGATGACCCTCGGCCCGAGCGGCGGCGATGCCGACGGCGGGTGGGGGGAGCACACGCTCGAACTCGGCTCGGCGGTCGACCCGACCGCTCAGACACGCATCCGATTTGTTGCGCTCGACGAGGAGCGTGGCTCGCTCGTCGAGGCGCTCATCGACGAGGTGGTCGTCGAGACGATTCGATGCGTCACCATCGATTCGTCGACCCCGGTGTGCCCGGGCGACACCGATGGTGACCGCGACATCGACGCCGTCGACTTCATCACGCTCCTCACTCAGTTCGGGAAGGTGTTCACCGAGAACACGGTGTTCCCGCTCACCGCCGACTTTGACGGCAACGGGGCGGTCGATGCGGATGATTTCTTCACGCTGCTGACCGCCTACGGCTCGGTGTGCGACTGAAACGGCCCCCGCCGGTCACTTGCCGATGCAGAAGCTGGCGAAGATGCGGCCGATGACGTCATCCGGATCGATATGGCCGGCGATCGGGCCGAGATAATCGAGCGCGGCGCGGAGTTCCGCTGCGAGCCGCTCGGCGCCGAAGAGCGAGGATGGATCGGTCTCTTCGTCGAGAAGCCGGTGCGCGTGCGCGAGATGGTGCAGCGCACGCCGGAGCGCATCCGCGTGTCGTGGAAGCACCGTGCGCTCGGCTCGGTGCGAGGCGCGGGCGACGGCATCGGCGATAGCTTGCCGCAGGGCCGGGATCCGCCACCCGTCGATCGCGCAGACCGCGAGCACATCAGAGGTCTCCGAAGATCCGGGCTGAGCAGGCTGATCCGCTTTCGTCCGCACACGGAGACGGATCGTGTGCGGCGCTGCATCGAGCGGCACGCCCCACAACGATTCGTCGAATCGCCCGGTCGGATCGCAGAGCACACGGACATCGGCCTCATGCACCATCTCGTGCGCGCGGGCGATGGCCGCAGCGTCGGCCGACGAACGACCGGCGAGGCTCGGGTCGAGCCCCGCCAGATCCATCAGCATCGCGCGGCACTCGGCGAAGCCACCACGTGCGCCGAGATCGATCGGCTCCACGATCGCATCGCGCGTGGTGCCGGCGACATCCGAGACAACGGCCCGTTGACGACCGAGCAGCGCGTTGAACAGCGTGGACTTGCCGGCGTTCGGTGGGCCGACGAGGACCACACGCGGCTCGCTCGGTGCGACCACCTCCGGCCCGCCCGGTGCAAGGGCGTGGAGCTCGGTCACGAGATCGTCGAGCCGCGAGCGCAGCTCGACTGGCGTGATCGCCACAACATCATCCTGATCGGTGAAGTCGACACCCGCCTCGACGAGCGCGAGGGCGCTCGCGATTCCATCAGCGAGGGCGCGATACCGCCCGCCACGGGTGCCGTCGAGCAGACGCGTCGCGGCCGACAGCTCGGCCTGCGACGACGCGGTGATCACCGCCTGCACGCCCTCGGCCTGTTCCATCGTGAGCCGACCAGCCAGGAAGGCCCGAGCGGTGAACTCGCCGGGGGTCGCCAGGCGTACTCCTGGCACCCTGGTCATCCCCGCGAGCGCACGTTCGAGCAGCGCGTGGTGGCCGGGCACCAGCAGCTCGGCCGCGTCGTCGGCTGTGTAGCTCCGCGGCGCTCGCCAGACGATGGCAAGGCCATGCACCGGTACGGGGGTGATCCCGAGACGCACACGATGGACACCCGCTTCGGCTGAGACCGGATCGACGAGCACGTGTTCGAGCGCCTCACAGATCCGAGGACCGGAACCACGTACGACGGCGCGTTCGCCCAGGCCGGGAGGCGAGGCGATCGCCACGATCGTGTCACCGAGCATGCCGTCCCGCGCTCACTCGTTCGGCCCATCCGAGGCGTCAGCAGGCTCGACCGCGACGATGCGACCCTCGAACAGATCCACCGCTTTGCGCACGAGCGGGTTGGCCATCGCACGCTCGATGTCGGCCGCGGTCGGCGCACCAGCCGACTCGGTCGATGAATGCGTGTCGGCCACCTCGGCGACCGGGGTTGGTGGCCGCTCGTCCTCTCGTGCGACCGCGAGCTCAACACGAACGTCATCTCCAGCGACCTCACGAACCAGCCGCTCGATCTCGTCCATCCGTCCGCGGACGAACCCCTCACGCTCGGGGTTGAAGAGCTTGAGCTCGAAACGCTGCGAGGTGAGCTCGCCCGGCCCGCACACATCGAGCGCCGAACCCGTCGCTGCGGAACGCTCCGCGGCATGCACCAGCTTGCTCCACATCGCCGCGATATCGCCCGATGCGGGCGTCAACGCATCGGCGGGCGGGAGCGATGCGGGCGGTTCACCCGGCGCAGGTGGCGACACCGCTCGTGATGTGGTGGGTTCGGGGGCGGTCACGAGGGCTGGCGGCCGGGTCGGCCGGGCCGCCGTCACGCTTTTTTTGGTGGGGTCGCCCCCCCAGTGCCACTCGATGGCGGCATGTCGCCCGCGTGGAGCAGGGCTGCGACATCGGCAATCCGCTCGGTCATCGCCAGGCGGACGACCAGTGCGTCGGCGAGCGCGCGGGGGACAGCGGACTGCTTGCTCAGCCGCTGCACGCTCTCGCACAGCGCGATCATGTGGCAGAGCCCGGCTGCATCGAACCGCGAGGCCAGATGCACTGCCTGCTCGCGCGTCTCGCCCGCGAGTGGGACGAGATCCGTCTCCGGCCCGCACGCGGCGAGCAGCATGAGCTCGCGGAACCGGACCACGAGCTGCTCGATGGTCTGGTCGACCGCGGTGCCGCGTGCAGCGAGCTCGTCGAACCGCTCGAGCGCGGGCCCGGCCTCGCCGGTGGCGACCGCGTCGATGAGCTCGGAGAGCAGCGCGCGGTCGGGCAGGCCGAGGAGTTCCTCGAGCAGGGCCAGCGTGAGCGGCTCGCCGGCGGGGGCCGCAGCGATCACGCGATCGAGCAGCGACAGCGCATCGCGCATCGAACCATTGCCGAGCCGCGCGACCTCGGCGATCAGCTCGGGCTCGGCCGTCGCCTCTTCGCCCGCGAGCACCTCGCTCAGGTGATCGCCGATCTCACTCGCCGAGAGGTTCCGGAAGTCGAACCGCTGACACCGGCTCTGGATCGTCGCGGGCACCTTGTGCGTCTCGGTGGTACACAGGATGAACATCACGTGCTCGGGCGGCTCCTCGAGCGTCTTGAGCAGCGCGTTGAACGCTGCCGTCGAGAGCATGTGTACCTCATCGATGATGTAGATCTTTTTCTTGCCGCGGAGCGGGCGGTAGTTGGCGTTGGCGATCAGCTCACGGGCGTTGTCGACGGAGGTGTTCGAGGCGGCGTCGATCTCCACCGTGTCGGTGTCATCGCCGCGCATGATCGCATCGTCGACCTCGGGCGAGCCGCCGTTGATGGCTTTGGCGAAGATGCGGGCTGCGGAGGTCTTGCCGACACCGCGCGTGCCGACGAAGAGATAGGCGTGCGCGACGCGACCGGTCTCGATCGCGTTGGTCAGCGTCTGGGCGATGGCCCGCTGACCGACGAGCTGGTCGAAGTCACGCGAGCGGTATCGGCGGGCGAGAACGGTGTAGGACATCGGGGCGTGCAGGGTAGCGGCCGGTCGGTGCCGCGACGGGCCAGACCGGCCAGGAAACCCCTTCGAAGGTCCAGAAAGCACGGCGGGAGTGACTCGAACACTCAACCGGTGGATTTGGAATCCACTGCTCTACCAATTGAGCTACCGCCGTATCGCCGCAGACGCGGCAGAGCAGCGTATCAGCGTCACGCGGCAGCATCCACCATCAAGAGCTCGGCGCGCGGTACGCTCGTCCCCGATGAGACGTGCATCGTATCTTTGCGGATCATGGGTGGTCGCGGCAGCGGCTGTCGGTGCCCTGAGCACCGTCGTGACGGGGTGTGCCCAGGGACCAGAGGTCGCGGTCGAGGCCGTGCCGCAGCCCTCGCCGGCCATGCGCCGGTTTGCGCGGGCGTCCGCCCTGGCGCTCGTCGCTGAGATCGAGCGGGTGCCGGCGATCGCGAACACATCGGGCCCGTGGGCCATCGAGCTGGGTCCGATTGCCGATCGAACGGGGCGAGCCGACGCTGCGGGCATCTCACGAGCGTTCTGGCTCGCGCTGGCCGACCGCGTGCCCGCGTACAGGCACTGGGACGGCGAAGAGCCGCCCGTGGCGAGCGAGCCCGGTGCGCTGCTGCTCGACCAACCGGGCCGCCCGCACCGCGATGAGCGGATCTTCGTGCTCGAGGGCACGCTCGACGTGATCGACCGCGTGGGCACGATCGACGATGTGGTGTACTACGACCTGCGGCTGACCAACGCGGCGACGCGCGTGCCCGTGCTCACGGTGCAGCTCGACTCGCGGCAATACGGCGGCCGCTAGTGCGTTCCAAGTCAATTCGTCGCGGGTGCCACTGGTGGCTTGCCCACCAGTGCAAACGCCAAAGCCCCCGGCGTCTGGTTTGATGGCCTCCTTGACAACTTGGATGACTACGGCGATTATAAGGCCGTCAGCGATGAGTTCTATGTCGATGCAGTAACGGCTGCATCGACATAGA
>JBCDJJ010000038.1:0-33890 GCA_038747915.1 Planctomycetota bacterium
GCCCTTGAACACTGGCGGGCAAGCCGCCAGTGGCACCCAAGTCGCGGAGTCGGTCGATCCACCGCTGAGACTGGCGAGACGAGTTGACTTGGTCTGCTCGAGAAGAGCGCTCGGTGCTGGCGCGCGGCCATCGTGGACGATCGCGTAGAGCACACCGCGTTGTGGTTGTCTCCGCAGTCCCCGGTGGGTGTGGTTGGTGGATCAGTCCATGGGCTTGCGCCCGTGGCTCGTTGGCGTTGCCTAGGCGACGCCCGGTGAGGCGTCTCGCGAGCGACACTCGAGATCGTCGAGTTCGTGCACGGCGTTGGCTTCGGGTTCTGAGAGCTCGTCGAGCGAGTCGATGGCGCGCATCGTGATGGTGTATTCACGAATCACGCCGATCGCGGTGAGTCCCTTGATGACCCGGAGGGCGACCCACAGCACCGGTATGAGCAGCTGACGCCGGAACAGGACGGCCAGGGGTATCGCGGCGATCGCCAGGATCAGAATCTGAGTCGTCGATATGTGTGCCGGTCGGCGGGCGCGTTACGCCCAGCTGCGGCGTGGCTCGCCGACGTAGTTGCTCACCGGGCGGATGAGGCGGTTGTTGGCGTGCTGCTCCATGACGTGGGCGGCCCACCCGGTGATGCGGGCAGCAACGAAGATGGGCGTGTACTGGGGGACGGGGATGCCGAGGACGTAGTACGTCATGCCGCAGGGGAAGTCGACGTTGGGGTGGATCTGCTTCTCATCGCGCATGATGCGGATCATCTCGTCGCCGTAGTCGAACCATTTGACGGCGTCGGGACCCTTCTTCTCGGCGTAGGCGCGGCCGAGGTCGCGGAGGATGGAGGCGCGGTGGTCGCCGTTCTTGTAGACGCGGTGGCCGAAACCCATGAGCTTGCGCTTGGAGGCGAAGGCGTCGCTCATCCACTCGCCGACGGTGCCGTGACCGCTTTGCACATGGCGGTCGACGGAGGTGAGCATCTCCATGGCGGCCTCGTTGGCGCCGCCGTGCAGCGGGCCCTTGAGGGCGGCGATCGAGCCGGTGACCGAGCCGTGCAGGTCGGACATGGTGCCCGCGATGACGCGGCCGGTGAAGGTCGAGGCGTTGTAGTCGTGCTCGGCGTAGAGGATGAGCGAGACATCGATGATGTGCTCCTCTTCACCGGTCGGCTTCTCGCCGCGCATCATGTGGAGCAGGTCGCCCGCGAGGGAGAGCGAGGGATCGGGTGCGACGATGTCGCGACCGTCGATGACGTTCTGCATGTGACCGATGATGGTGGGGATCTGGGCGAGCAGCCGCTTGGACTTCGCGAGGTTGGCCTCGTGGGTGGACTGCTGACTCTGCGGATCGAGGTTGCCGAGCAGGCTCACCGCGGTGCGGAGGACATCCATAGGGACAGCGGTGTGATTGGCCAGCATGGGGCCGGCGGCGCGGAGGTAGGTGATCACGTGCTCGGGCAGGGCGCGGTGGGCGGCGAGCTCGGCCTTGAACTCGGCGAGCTCGGCACCGGTCGGCTTGTGGCCGATGAGGAGGACGTGGGCGACCTCTTCGAAGGTGGCGTGGTGGGCGAGGTCGTGGATGTCGTAGCCGCGGTAGAGCAGCTGGCCCTGCTCGACGGAGCAGACGGCGGTGTCACCGGCGACGATGCCTTCGAGGCCGGTGGGCTTGGTGGGGGCGGCGGTGGCGCTCATGGTGCTCTCCTCGTTGCGATGGGTGGGGTCGCGGGGGGGTGCGGGTGGGGATGGTATGGGGTCAATCGGCGGAGCCGAATCGCCACTCCAGCCCGGGTTGGTAGCCGAGCAGGTTGTAGAGGTCTGCTCGCGTCAGCATGGTGTCGAGCTGCGCTGAGACGTCGCCTTGTTCGTGCAAGGAATTCAGCAGCGTGCGTGCGGCGCCCATGGCGCTGCGGAGTGTGCTGACGGGCCAGATGACGGTGTGGTACCCGAGGCGCTCGAACTCGGCGAGTGAGGTGATGGGGGTTTTGCCGAACTCGGTCATGTTGGCGAGGAGGAAGGGGCCACCCTGCGGCGCGAGGCCGAGGCCGCCCATATCGCGCATGGCGGCCGCGAAGGTCTCGAAGCCCTCGAGTGTGGAGAGGCCCTCGGGGAAGATCATGTCGGCTCCGGCCTCGACATAGGCGCGGGCGCGCTCGATCGCACCGTCGAGGCCTTCGACGGAGAAGGCGTCGGTGCGCGCGCACACGATGAAGGGGCCTCGGGATTCGGGACTCGTGATTCGAGATTCGGAGAGGGCATCGCGTGCATCGGCAGCGGCCTCGATTTTTTCGACGAAGTGGTCGGTCGGGACGAGTGCTTTGCCGTCGAGGTGGCCGCACCGTTTGGGGAAGACCTGGTCTTCGATATGCAAGCCCGCGGCGCCGGCGCGGTGGTACTCGTGGACGACGCGCCGGACCATCTCGGCTTCGCCGAAGCCGGTGTCGGCGTCGGCGATGATGGGGAGCTTTGAACCGAGCCAGACCTGGTGGATGACGCTCGTGAACTCGGCGAGGCCGAGGAGGCCGATGTCTGGGACGCCGTAGCTCGCGGTGACAGCGGCGCCGGAGACGTAGGCGGCGTCGAAGCCGGTGTCGCGGACCAGGCGCGCGCACAGGCCGTTGAAGGCGCCGGGCAGGCCGAGGCACCGGGTGCGCATGAGGGCGCGGAGGTGATCAGCCGGGGCGGATGACGTCTCGATCGCGGCGGTCGGGGTGGGCATCCAGGGACTGTAGAGCGGCCGCTTGGATTCGGCGTTGGTTGGCGCGCCGGTCCGCGGGCTGGCGCCCGCGGCTCGTGATATTGCGTGATATTGGGGGTGTGTAGCGTGGAAAGGTGGCGTCCGCGGTTTCTCCACGGCACCCGGCCGATGTTCGTGGGGGCGGGACGCTCCCGCCACCGGCTATGGCGGCTCGACGATGTCAGTGAGTTTCGGTCGTGGCCAGCTGGAAGGGATAGATGGCGGGGAGGCCGAGGAGCGTGGTGAGCTCGTCGAGGGCGTCTTGGGATTCGCGTTCGAGAGCGGGGTCGGCGAGTTCGTCGGGCGTGAGTGTCTCGCGGTAGTGGCGGTCGACCCAGCGCTCGAGCTCGTCGAGGCGGTCGGGTGTGGCGATCACGCCGGGCGCGACGGACGCGGCTTCGTTCTCGGTGAGCGCGACGCGGAGGCGCAGGCAGGCGGGGCCGCCGCCGTTGCGCATGCTCTCGCGGACCTCGGCGTAGACGACGGCGGCGATACCCGCGCGGCCGACGAGGGAGTCGGCGACGGCGCTCGCCCCGGGGTGGTCGCGGACCTCGCACGGCGCGAGGAGTGTGAGGCCGTCATCGGGCGTGCGGAGCAGCTGGCTGTTGAAGAGGTAGGTGCGCACCGCGTCGTCGATGGGGAGCTCGGCGTCGGTGATGCGGATGGGCTCGAGGGCATCGTCGGTGGCGCGGCGGAGGGCATCGAGAACAGCGGCTTCGTCGGCGAAGGCGTGCTCGTGGTAGAGGAGTGTGCGCTCGGTGCCGACAGCGATGACATCGTTGTGGAAGACGCCGTGATCGATGGCGTGCGGCGACTGGTGGGCGAAGACGAGCCGGTCGGGGTCGACGGTGTGGTGCCGGGCGACGGCGCGCGCGGCGCGCTCGGTCTGACGGGCGGGGTAGCGCTCGGGGCGGGGGGCGGCTGGGTCGATCGCGGCGCCGTAGACGTAGAGCTCGACACCGGGCTCGCCGTGCGCTGGGCAGAGGGTGGTGTGGTTGGCGGCGCCCTCGTCGCTGAGTGCTGGAAGACCTGGCAGCGGGTCGTGGACCGCGAAGAGCGCATCGTTGGCGAAGATCGCGCGCACCGTGCGCACGGTCTGTGGTGGTTCGATCGCGCGGTGGGTATTGGAGGCGAGGTTGGCGGGGGTGAGATGCACGCGCGCATCGGCGGTGTGGATCGATGGGCTGACGGTGGCGGCGTTGGCGGCCCACATCGCGCTGGCGGAGCACGCAACATGCACCAGCGCGGGGTCGGCTTCGGCGGCGGTCGTGAGGAGTTGCTCGGCGTTACCGGTGAAGCCGAGGGTGCGCAGCAGGTCGAGGTCGGGCCGGTGGTGCGGTGGGAGGATCGCTTGTGGGACGCCGAGCGCGAGCACTTGTCGCATCTTGGCGAGACCTTGTTTGGCGGCATCGCGCGGCTTCGAGGTTGAACCGCCGCTCTTCGCCGAGGCGATGTTGCCGTAGGCGAGCGCGGCGTAGTTGTGCGTCGGGCCAACGATGCTGTCGAAGTTGAATTCTCTCGCCGTCACGCCGCGAGGATACGTCGGCGCCGAGCGTCGTGGGATGTCATGATGTCGCAATGTTGGCCCCTGACCAGGTTGATGTGTTGGTGTTGCTGGGCGAGGTGTGGTCGATGCTCGCGCACGGCGCGGCGGATCGTCGACGGGCGTGTCACACCCCAACATTGGTGACCGTTGATGCGGGTGGTCGTCCGTGCGCACGCACGGTGGTGTTGCGTGGTGTGGATCCTGAGGTTGGCACGCTGCGGTGTCACACCGATGCTCGGTCACCGAAGGTTGACGAGATCACTCGATCGGGGTGGGTGTCGTGGCATGTCTACGACATGGCGGCGAAGGTGCAGCTTCGTTGCGGTGGCTCGGCGCGCGTGGAGCGCGAGGGGGCGACGGTTGACGTGGCGTGGGACAACACGCCTCTGATGAGCCGGCGGTGTTACCTCGCGCCGCGTGCGCCCGGCGCGCCGAGCGAGGGCCCGAGTGCGAATCTGCCCGAGGCACTCATCGAGCGCGACCCGACGAGCGAGGAGAGCGAAGGCGGGCGGGCGCATTTCGCGGTGGTGGTGTGCGATGTGTTGGAGATCGAGTGGCTGTGGTTGCATCACGCGGGCCATCGGCGTGCGTGGTGGTCGCGTGACGGGGTCGGTGAGGCGTGGCGTGGCGGGTGGCTCGAGCCGTAGCGATGCGGTGTGGCGGCGAGTTTGGTGGGATTGGCAGCATTTTTGTGGGCCGGCTTGAGATGCCCGATCGAGGTGGTAGGGTGTGAACGATGCCCTCTCTCGCGGCAGCACGGCTTGCGTCCGTGGGTCCTCGGTGGCTTGCGAGCCGGTACCGGCGTGTGCGATCGCTGACTGATCAGCTCGCGGAGCCTCTTTCGCCGGAAGACTGCTGCGTGCAGTCTCAGACGGACAGCTCTCCGGCGAAGTGGCATCTGGCGCACACCACGTGGTTCTTCGAGCGGTTCGTGTTGAGCGAATACGAGGCCGGTTTTTCGCCGCACGACGAGCGGTACAACTTCTTGTTCAACTCGTATTACGTGCGCGCGGGCGATCGTCAGCCTCGGCCGAAGCGGGGGATGATCACGCGGCCGAGTCTGGGCGAGGTGTTGGCGTACCGCGCGAGTGTCGATGAGCGGATGGGGGCGCTGCTGGGCGGCGAACCATCGGCCGAGGCGCTGGAGCTGATCGAGATCGGCCTGCACCACGAGCAGCAGCATCAGGAGCTGTTGGTGGCGGACATCAAGCACCTGCTGTCGTGCAACCCGTTCGGCGAGGCGTACGCGTCGTGGACGCGGAGTGACGATGGTTTGGTCGCGGGCGAGGCGCGGCCGGGGGGTGGGGTGCCGGCGATGAGTTTCGTGGAGTGCGAGGGTGGGTCGCGGTGGATCGGGGCGGATGCGAGCCGCACGTTCTGCTACGACAACGAGCGTGGTCGTCACGAGGTGCTGGTGCTGCCGTTCGCGATCGCGGATCGTCCGTTGTGCAACGCCGAGGTACTGGCGTTTGTGGAGGGTGGTGGGTACGAGCGGCCCGAGCTGTGGCTCGACGATGGGTGGGCGTGGGTGGTCGGGCACGGCGTGTCGGCGCCGATGTACTGGCGTGCGTCGGAGGCTGGTTGGTCGTGTTTCACGCTGGAGGGGTGGCGCACGGTGGATGCGGGGCGGCCGGCGTGTCATCTGTCGTATTACGAGGCGGATGCGATCGCGCGGTTCTTGGGCGCTCGGTTGCCGACGGAGGTGGAGTGGGAGGTGGCGTGTGTGCGCCGCGGGGAGCGAGGGCGGCTGCTCGACCAGGACGATGTATTCCGCAAGGGTCTGGAGCCGAGCGTGAGTCCATCGCCGCACGAGGGGTGGCTGGCGCAGATGATGGGCGATGTGTGGGAGTGGACGAGTTCGGCCTACGGGCCGTATCCGGGCTTTCGGGCGCCCGAGGGCGCACTCGGCGAGTACAACGGTAAGTTCATGGTGAATCAGATGGTGTGTCGCGGCGGGAGCTTCGCGACACCGGCGGATCACATCCGCCCGACATATCGCAATTTCTTTCATCCCGAGAAGCGATGGGCGTTCACCGGCGTCCGACTCGCCAAGGACGTGTGATGCCCTCAGGACAGACGGACGGATCGGCCCACCCGGCGCTCATCGACGACGGGCCCGGACGACATTTATTCCTCGCGGACGTGCTGGACGGGTTGTCGCGGCCTCAGAAGCGATTGTGGCCCAAGTGGTTTTACGATGCGCGAGGGTCGGAGATCTTCGAGGCCATCACGGAGCAGCCGGAGTACTACCCGACGCGGACCGAGCGATCGATCCTGGAAGGGCAGTCGGGCGACATCGCGGGGGTGATCGGTCCGAACGCAGCGTTGATCGAGCCGGGGTCGGGCTCGTCGATCAAGAGCGAGGTGGTGCTGGAGGCGATGATCGAGCCCGCGGCGTACGTCCCGATGGAGATCTCGCGGGACATGCTGGAGGAGGCGGTGGAGCGTCTCCGCGGGCGTTTCCCGGGCCTGCCGGTACACCCGGTCGCGGCGGACTTCATGGACGACATGGCGGTGCCTGAGATCGAGGAAGATGTGGCGTGCCGTGTGGTGTTCTTCCCCGGCTCGACCTTTGGCAATATGGAGAAGAATGAACGGGCGGCGCTGCTCGACCGGTTCCACCGCCTTGCAGCGGAGACCCCGGAGGGCGAGATGTGCCCCGGCGGGCTCTTGATGGGCTTCGACCTGCACAAGGACACGGCGACGCTCGAGGCGGCGTACAACGACGCGGCGGGTGTGACGGCCGAGTTCAACCTGAACCTGCTGACGCGGATCAACAGTGAGCTCGGCGGCGACTTCGATCTCGATGGGTTCGAGCACCGGGCGGTGTACGACCCGATCGAGCGGCGGATCGAGATGCGTTTGTACGCGCTCGAGGATCAAACGGTGACGGTGGACGAGCAGTCGTTCGAGTTCGAGGCGGGCGAGCACATCCTGACGGAGTACTCGCACAAGTTCACGCGTGAGTCGATGGCGGAGGAGCTGCACGAGAGCCGGTTTGAGGCGGAGCACGTGTGGACGGATGAGGATGACCGGTTCGGGCTGGTGTTCGCGCGGGCGTAGGGGTCGGTGAACGGGCGGTGATTCGGCCTCACGTGGTGCGTGACGTTGGTTGATGTGCCGGTCCGCGGGCTCGCGCCCGCGGCTCGTGAGCTGTTCGATCTGGCGGCGCCAGTGCCGCCCGCACGCCTCGTGGAGAACACCGTGTAGCGGTTGTCTTCGGGGGACGGGTCCGGTGTGTCAGGTGGTCACGTGGTGAGTGGTGTTGGGTGGTGCGCGTGTCCGCGGGCTGGCGCCCGCGGCTCGTGAGGGATGGGGGAGGAGGGTGATTAGCGCTGCTTGGCAAGATTTTATCTTGTCAGACACGATTTTCTCTTGCGTATCTGCGGGATCTCCCCGATAATTTCCGGGCTTCCCACAGGCAAGGGGACCGTGTTATGGACGTTGAAATCCTCTCCCGGCTGCAGTTCGCGGGAACGATCATGTTCCACTATCTGTTCCCGCCGCTGACCATCGGCCTCGGTGTATTGATGGTGATTCTCGAGGGTCTCTGGCTCACGACCGGCAAAGCCGTGTACGAGTCGGCGGCGCGGTTCTGGACGAAGATCTTCGCGTTGAACTTCGCGCTCGGCGTGGCGAGCGGGATCGTGATGGAGTTTCAATTCGGCACGAACTGGGCGGTGTACTCGGACTTCGTGGGCGATGTGTTCGGCTCGGCGCTGGCGGCGGAGGGGATCTTCGCGTTCTTCTTAGAGAGCGGGTTCCTGGCGGTGCTGGTGTTCGGGTGGGACCGGGTGAGCAAGAAGGTGCATTTCTTGAGCACCTGCCTGGTGTCTCTTGGGTCGATGTTCAGCGCGGTGTGGATCGTGGTGGCGAACTCGTGGCAGCAGACGCCGGCGGGCTACCACATCGTGCCGCGTCTTGACCGGGATGGTCAGCCGCTGGTGCTCGATGGTGTGCCGCAGTTCCGGGCGGAGATCACGGACTTCTGGGCGCTGGTATTCAACCCGTCGTCGGTGGATCGTCTGACGCACGTGCTGATCGGCGCGCTGATCATGGGCAGCTTCTTCATGCTGTCGGTGGCGTGCTGGTACTTGGTGAAGAACCGCCACGTGCCGTTTGCGCGGGTGTGCGTGAAGACAGCGTTGCCGGTGGCGGTGATCGCGTCGTTGCTGTCGCTCGTGACGGGTCACGACCAGGCAAACAAGGTGGCGGAGACGCAGCCGGCGAAGCTGGCGGCGTACGAGGGGCACTTCGAGACCGGGACCGGCGATCTGTATCTCTTTGGGTGGCCGGTGGAGTACGACGAGCCGAACGAAGACGGCGCGATCGGTGAGGTGAAGTACGGCCTGGCGATCCCGAAGATGCTGAGCGTGCTGATCAACTGGCCGGCGAAGCCGATGGATGAAGCCGGCGAGACGCCGGTGCCGGGGCTCGACAAATTCGCGAGCGAGGATCGGCCGCCTGTGTGGCTGCCGTTCCAGATGTACCACCTGATGGTGGTGCTGGGGATGGTGTTCATCGCGCTGAGCGTGGTGAGCACGGTGCTGGCGTTCACCGGGCAGTTCTGGAAGCACCGGTGGGTACACTGGGTGTGGGTCGTGATGGTGATCGCTCCGGTGGTGGCGAATCAGGCGGGGTGGATCGCAGCGGAGGTGGGTCGTCAGCCGTGGATCGTGTACCCGACGATCAGCGATGAAGCGAAGGCGGTGCTGGCGAGCGAGACGGGGGCGCTGCCTCAGCTCACGCCCGATGCACTGCTCGAGAGCGGTGAGACCGCGATCGCGATGGGCACGGACGGGATCACGCTCCGCGGGCTTCGGGTAAGCGAGGCGCTGTCGAAGAACGTCGAGGCGCACCAGGTGCTGGGCTCGATCATCTTGTTCGGACTGATCTACGCGCTGCTGTTCGGCGTGTGGATCTTCGTGCTGAACTCGAAGATCCAGCACGGGCCGGAGGATCCACCGGATCCGAACGCGCAGCGGGCGCGCGGCGGCAAGTTCTTCGAGACCGCGTCGGAGCTGACCGACCCGTCGGGCCAGAGCTTCACGGAGACAGCGGGAGATGAGGCGAATCCGTACGCCGGCGAGCCTTCACGGAGGCAAGATGCCCCTGCCACCGGCGCTCATAGGGGTGCCGCGGTACTCGCCGAAGGCGAGAACCGCGAAGACGAGTGTGAGAGCGCAGCCCTCCGGCTTCCCGCTTCGCGGGTAGCCGGGCACCCGGGTTCGGATCAATCTGGAAAGCGGGGTGCGGCATGATGGATCTGCTCTCGCACGATGCGTTGACGGTGATCTGGTTCGTGCTGCTCGGTGTGCTGCTGATCGGGTACGCGATCCTCGATGGGTTCGACCTGGGTGTAGGGATCATCCACCCGTTCGTGTCGAAGTCGGATACGGATCGCCGGCTCGTCATGAACTCGATCGGCCCGCTGTGGGACGGGAACGAGGTGTGGCTCATCACCTTCGGTGGGGCCCTGTTCGCGGCGTTCCCGCACGCGTACAGCTCTGTGTTCAGCGGGTTTTACACGGCGTTCATGCTGCTGCTGTTTGCGCTGATTTTCCGTGCGGTCTCGCTCGAGTTCCGCAGCAAGGTGAAGGGCAAGGGCTGGCGGACGATCTGGGACTACGGCTTCTTTGGCGCTTCGCTTCTCGCGGCGCTCTTGTTCGGTGTGGCGGGTGGGAACCTGATCGCCGGGATGAACGTCGACGAGGCGGGGATCATCCGTGGCACGGTGCTGAATCAGCTGTGGCACCCCGAGACCGGGCCGTACCCGCTCGTGGTGGGCCTGATGACCGTGGCGCTATTCGCGATGCACGGCTCGATCTACCTGTACCTCAAGACCGAGGGCGAGCTCCAGGCCAGTGCTCGGAAGCTCATCTGGGTGTTCTACTTCGTGTTCGCGGCGCTGTTCGTGGCGGCGACCGCCATGACCCTGATCATGGTGCCGACCGCGACGGGGCAGTCGTTCCACACCGCGCCGCTGCTCTGGCTGCCGGCGATCATGAACGTGCTGGCGATTCTGAACATCCCGCGTGTGCTCAAGCGGGGGAATGCAGGTCACGCGTTCGTCAACTCCTGCTGCGTGATCGCGGCGCTGGCCTTCCTGTTCGCGGCGGCGATCTTCCCCAACTTCGTGATCGCGACGGGCGATGTGGCGAACTCGGTCAACATCTGGAACGCCCGCTCGAGCCAGAAGACGCTGATGATCATGCTGATCATCGCGGTTCTGGGGCTGCCGTTCGTGCTGAGCTACACGGCGTGCATCTACTGGGTGTTCCGCGGGAAGGTGAAGCTGGACCACAGCAGCTACTAGAGATCTGTGACGGGGTGGGAGCGGTCTCGCTCCCACACGAGGTGAACAGCGTGTTCGTGGGAGCCAGACGCTCCCACCACCGATGCCTGGGTGCCATGAGTGGCACCGGAAATGACGTTTGGGCTGGTGCGGACAAGTCGTTCGGGCCGATGAGGTTGCGCGATGGTGCGGCGTGGGGGGCGTCGGGTATCGTCGTAGGCTGGCATTCACCGGGGTCGCGAGCGGCAGCATGGCGAGGCGCAGCAGCAAGCCGGCGGTACCAATGGCGGGGGTGGCCGTCGCGCTGGCGGTGATCACGATCGTGCCGACACGGTTCAGCGGGTGGCTCGGGTGGTTCCGCGACCCGGTGGAGACGGTGCTGGCCCCGATCTCGGGCCCGGTGGCGGCGATCGCGGATCGACTCCGCGGGGAGGTGTCGCGGGCGGCGGTGTCGGCGGAGCGCGATCGGGAGGCGCTGGCGGGCGAGCTCGAGCGGTTGCAGCAGCAGCACGCGGCGGCGCTGGTCCGGAACGCGGAGCTCGAAGCACTCGTTCAGGATCTGCAGCAGGGCGTGCCGTTCCGGCCGGATGCGCTCGCGGCGTCGCTCGTGGCGGTGCGGGTCGGTGGGACGCCGCCGGCCACGATCGTCGTGAATCGTGGTGCGCGCGATGGGGTGCGCGCGGGTGGGACCGTTGCGGTCGCACGGGGGAGTCAGCAGCTGGTTGGGATCGTGTCACGCGCCTCGACACGGGCGAGCACGGTGCGTGTGCTGACCGATGCCTCGTTCGACGAGGCATCGGTCGGCGCGGTCGTTGTGGGTGAAGAGGGGGTGACATCGGCGTCCATCGCGGGCATGGTGCGGCTCGAGTTGTTGCCGACCGGCGATGGCCGGTTGGCGCAGGACGATGTGCCCGAGGGCGATGCCTCGCGGATCGAGATCGGGCAGCTGGTGCGACTGGACGACGAGCGCTGGCCCACGGCGGCGCAGATGTTCGTGCTGGGGCGGGTAACGGACGTGCGGGAGCTGGCCGACGAGCCGCTGCACCGGCAGGTGCTGGTGCGTCCGCTCGGTGGTGATCTGTCGCGGACGCGGAGCGTGATTCTGCACGTGTCGGTGGCGGGGTTCGAGGAGGGCGAGGGCGACCCCGGCGGTCGTGGGGGGGACGGCTCATGAACTGGCTGGCCTTCGTGCTCGCGCTGTGGATCGTCGGCGGGGTTGACTGGGGGCTGCGCGCCTCGCTCGAGCTGCAGGAGAGCGGCGTGGCGCCGTCGCTCATCGTGGTGTACGTGACGTTCGTGTGTCTGTACGTGGAGGCGCGGTGGGCGTGGCTGGTGGGGGTGATCGGTGGGTTGGTGATCGATCTGCTGCGCGATGTGGGGACGGGGTCGGACGAGACGGTGGTGGTGGTCGGGCCGGCGGCGATCGGCGGGTTGCTCGCAGCGAGCTTCGTGGTGAACGTGCGTGGGTTGGTGTACCGCAAGAATGTGGCGACGATCGCGGTGCTGTCGACGGTGTCGGGCGTGCTGGTGCACCTGACGGCGGCGTTCGCGTTGTTCCTGCGGAGTGTGTACGACGTCGTGGAAGCACCGGCGGGGCAGCTCCCGGTGGCGCTCGGGTCGGCGTTGTACACGGGCGTGGCGGGGGTGGTGCTCGGTGTGGTGCTGCTGGCGTTCCGACGGATGTTCGGATTCGCGGCGGATACGCAGACAGGGTTCCGAATGGAGTGAGGGGAGTCGTCGTCGCTCGTGATTCGGGATTCGTAGTTCGGGGAGATCACATGTCGTGCTTCTCCAACTCCGAATCCCGAATTCCGAATCACGAGCTACGACGCGGGCGTCGTCGCGTAGACTGCTTGTGAAGGAAGAGGTCGCCTCGCACGCGCGCACACCCACGCCCTCTGGAGCCGACCGATGAAGGACAACGCAACGAACGGAGCAGACGATGCGACTTCCGCCGCGGGCGGGTCCATCCGCTCGGCGGTGATCGACAACGCCGAAGCCAAGGCCGCCCTCGCGTACGCCGACGAGGCGGCGACTCTGCCGCCCGACCAGATCGAGCCCGAACGGCTCATGGTGAGCCAGAACTACGACGCCTACACCGATGAGGACCACGAGGTGTGGGGCATCCTCTTCGGCAAGCGGATGGAGCAGTTGGCCGACTTCGGCTCGCGCGTGTTCCTCGATGGTGCGGCCGCGATCAACCTGCGTGCCGACCGCGTGCCCCCGCTGGCCGATGTGAACGCGCGGCTCAAGCCCATGACCGGGTGGCAGAGCCACGGCGTGCCGGGGTATCTGCCGGCGAAGGCGTTCTTCGCGTTCCTCGCGCAGCGTCTCTTCCCGACCACGATCACGGTGCGGCCGAAGACGAGCATGGACTACCTGCCCGAGCCCGACATCATCCACGATGTGTTCGGGCACGTGCCGCTGCACGCGGACCCGGTGTTTGCGGACTTCCTGCAGACGTACGGCAAGGCGGCCCTGTTCGCGAGCACCGAGGACCATGTGACGCGGCTGGGCCGGCTCTTCTGGTTCACGGTGGAGTTCGGCCTGATCCACGAGGAGGGCACGCTCAAGCTGTACGGCTCGGGCCTGATCTCGAGCGAGGGCGAGGGCCACCACGCGCTGGAGAGCCCGGATGTGGATCGGCGGGCGTTCGATCTGGATCGCGTGTGCGAGACCGACTTCGAGATCGACCACTACCAGCCGATCCTGTACGTGCTGGACAGCTTCGAGCAGCTGCGCGACGCGATGCAGAGTTATGCGGAGCGGGTGTTGGAGGAAGCTGGGGCGTCGGCGGGGGTGTGAGGGAGTGAGGGAGCGTGTCGGTGTTCCGGTGATTGACGGGGTGCCACTGGTGGCTTGTCCACCAGTGGGGTGAGTCGAGGTTGTCGAGCACTCGCGGGCAAAGCCGCCAGTGGCACCCGGCGCCCCACGGTGTGCCACGCGCCTACATTTCGACTCTTGGGGGAACATCACATGTCGATGAACGACGTGCTCGTCAATCTGTCGGCCGAGCCGAACCAAGTGATCCTTGGGTGGCTCGAGAGGGCGAACGCGCTGGTGTCGGCGAAGCGGGTGGTCAGCTTGCCCGATACGTGCCCGGGCAAGAGCCCGGTGCCGACGGGCACGGGGTACATGACCGATGTTTCGGATTGGCGTCGGTTCGCGTTGTCTGATGTGGGGTGCGGGATCGCGGTCGTACGCACATCGTTGACGTTCGCGGACACCACGAGCCAGGGGTTTCGTGATGCGTGGGATGGGGTGTGCGCCGACCTCGGTGCGCGCCGGAATCAGGGGCTGGGCGATCTGGGCTCGGGCAACCACTTTCTCGATGCGGTGGTGTCGTACGAGGACGAGTCGGTCGGTCTTGTCGTGCACACCGGGTCGAGGAAAGAGAGCGGGCTTGTTGACGATCTTGTGGACCGCCCAGCGGAGTTCGATCGTGAGTTCGAGCGGATCAAGGGGTGGGCCAAGAGCAACCGCGACGCTGTTCTGGAGATTGCCGAGCGTCATCTCGGGCGATTTGTGGATCTGTACCCCGGTGTCCGTTCGCTCGACCGGAATCACAACCACTTCGAGGAGCGTGGGGACGGGGTGCTCATTCGGAAGGGATCGCAGCGTGTCGAGCCGGGTGAGCTCGCGCTGATCCCGTCGAACCTGCTGGACGACATGGTGATCGTGCGGGCGACGGCTCGTGTCGAGGAACTGATGCACTGCCTGCCGCATGGGACCGGGCGGACCATGTCCCGCTCGGATGCGAAGCGGGCGACCGAGGCGTTCGACTTCGGCGCCATGCGGCAGACGGTGTACATACCCGAGCGGATCACCGATGCCTCGCTCCGGACGGAGGCGCCGATCTGCTACCGGGCGCTGGACGATGGGCTTGCGCTGGTGTCGGAGTACGTCGAGGTTGTGGAGCGGTTGGTGCCGGTGGCGTACATCGGGCAGCTTTGAGCGTCACGCGATGTGTTGTCGCAGGTCGATGGGTGTGCAGGTTTGGCGCGTGACGTTCGCGTGATGCATGCCAGTTTGCAGGCCGAGCATAACTGGCCCGAGGATCGCACAAAGATGTTGATATTTAGCACATATCTGTTAAATGAATCTCTAAGGTATTCATCTAAAAATAGATAGAAAGGACAGCATTTTTTTGTTGTCTTTTTGATCGTCGGGCATTGTGGATTTATTCGTAATCATTATGATTTGATTTCATGGTGTAGCACTCTCTGGATGAGGATGAATATGTCGTTGCGATTCGCTCGTGGTTGGGCGCTGACCCTGGGATGCATCGTGATCGGGGCTGTGTGTGTCGCGGGGATGCCGCGCATCGTTGCTCAGCTCGGCCCGCTTGATCCTCCTGCCGGGCCGATACGCGATACGTCGCCTTCGCTCGCCGAACTTCAGCAGTCGATCGAGGCGCTGCGTGCGGAGATCCAGGCGGTTTCGTCTTCGTTTGTTGATCGTGATATCCGGGTGCATTACGTCCCGCCGGGGACTCCTGCGCAGATTCAGTCGACGATGATTGGGCCGCCTGGGTCGCGTGTTGTCGCAATCGCGGGGTACAACAGTTCCGCGGCGATCTTTGATGGCCCGGGTGAATTGGTGGCCGGCGGCTCCTTGCTCGTCCCGAGCCCGGTGAATCGCGTATTGGCTCGTCTCAACGGCGTCACGGTTCAAGCGGGTCCTGGCCCTGGTGTGTACACGGTCAACACCTTTGGATATCCGATTGGCGCGATCGCACCGGATGGCATCTACCTCTCGCAAAGCTTGGGTACCAATGGGTACGTCTTAGTGTATTACGAGGTGCCATCGTGAGGGGGTATCTCGCGCTCGTGGGCTGTCTCGTCGCGGCCACGCCTGGTGTGCGGGCGGAATCGTTCGCCTGGGCGGAGAACATCGGGTTTCTCAATCTCGACGCGACGACATCGTCCTCCGTGCTCGCTGGTGCGGCGTATTCGCGCGATCATCTCTCGGGATTCGTGTGGAGCGAGGCCGCCGGTTGGATCTCGCTTGGGGTCACCGGCGTGCCTGGTCCGTACTCGAACACTTCTGGTTTGGATTACGGCATCAACATCGATGTGTGTTCGGGTCGACTAGGGGGATTTGCTTGGGGCGAGAACATCGGTTGGGTGAACTTCGGGCCGTTTCTCGAAGACGTTGTCGCGCCCGACGGGAGTTCGCCGGCTCAAGCACGTCTTGGCTACGACAGGTGGTTCGGATACGCCTGGGGCGAGAACATTGGGTGGATCAACTTTGACGATCAATCCGTCATCGCTGCGATTCCGATGCCACTCGATATCACAAGGGATGGTGTTACCGATGGCCTCGACCTGCTGGCATACCTCGATCTGGTCTTCGGGTCATGTGGTCGAGCTGACGTCGACGAGGATCAGTCGGTGGACGCCTTCGATGTCTCGTTGTACTTGAGTTCTCTGCTCGGTTAGTCACTGGTTGGCCATCGCTCCGCAATCCTCTGGGACGACTCCTTTACAACTCTAGTGTGACTGGTCGCGTGCCTCCTCGCTCGGAAGCTCGGGACATGCTTGCCGGAAGCCGATGTTGACGGCACTCGATTCGTGTACGTGCAGCGGTCGTCACCGGCACGATGCAATGCTGGCCAATCAGTGGCGTTCACCTCGGCGAGTATCTCGTCAGCGGAGACTTCGGATGCGTTGTGTTGGAGTTGTTGTTGCGTGCGCGATGCTCGCGTGGACGGTTCATGCCACGTGCTTGCCCACCGATCCGGGGTTCCCGGACGCGTGCGCACGGTCGCTGCCGTTTGATGGGCTCGAGCGGCGGTATATCGCGGTGCACCCCGCGGTCGCGTGCCCGAACCCGCCAGCGGTGGTGCTGGTGCACGGGGGGAGCCAGAGCATGCGGAAGGTGCTGGCGCCCGGGGCGACGACGAGCCGGTGGATCGAGCTGTCGCAGGAGTTCGGGTTCGTGGTGCTCGTGCCGAACGGGATCGACACGAATAGCCCGGAGCCCGGCACGGGGCTCGGCGATTTCACCAACGGCGATGCACAGACCTGGAACGACCTGCGGCCGGGCGCCGATGGGCGCCGGTCGCGCGAGGACGATGCGGGGTTCATCAACGCGGTCGTGGCGGAGGCGATCGCGATGGACGGTGTGGACCCCGAGCGGGTGTACGTCACGGGTTCGTCCAACGGGGGGATGATGGCCTACCGCATGCTGGTGGAGCACGGCGAGCGCTTCGCAGCGGGGGCGGCGTTCATCGCAAACCTGCCGGAGGATCCGATTGTCCAGCCCACAGCACCGAGCGGCGTGCTGATCATGAACGGCGATGCGGACGAGTTCATGCCGTGGCGCGGCGGCGCGGTCGCTGGGGCGGGTGACCCCGTGCGGTCCACGCCCGCGACGCTCGGCTACTGGCTCGGCGCGAACGGTCTCGACAACACGCTCGGGCGGACGACGGTGCTCGCCGACCCTGAGATGGACGGGTGCTCGGTGGTGGAGTCGCTCTACCCAGCGGCGCCGGGCGGGCCGCCGGTGGTGGGGCTGTACCGGCTCGTGGGCGGCGGGCACCAGGTGCCGGGTCCGGCCTTCGAAGGCGAGAACGTGCCATCGCCGGTCTTCGGCATCAAGTGCCGCGACATCGCGGGGATCGATGTTGCGTGGTGGTTCCTGCGGCGGTTCCCGGAATTGCCGCAGGTCGTGGATTCAAACGCGGATGGAGTGGCGGATGCGTTCGACCTCGGCATCGCGCTCGGTCGTGCAGCGGCCGGCGATGTCAACGCGCTCGATATCGACTGCACGGGTGCGTACGACGCGGCGGATGTCGAGCGGTTCGCGGCGTGGGTGACGGACCCGCGACCGCGGTGAGGATGGGTGGCGTATTTCTCGCCGAGCAGGAGCATCACGCACGGCGTGAGGATGTGCGCACTCGGCTCGTCGGTGTGCGAATCGCCGGGCAGGTCGCGTCGATGCGTTGTGGACTTTGCCCATCGATACCGTTGTGTGCCGCGGGTTCATGCATTAGAATGACGGGAGATAACATCGGGCGTGGTCATGATGCTGATGCGCTCGGATGGAGATGTACTGGCTAAATTTGGGCGCTGCCCACAGGAGAGTACATAATGAAAAATCTGCATTCATCGGTGAGCGCATCCGGTCTTGCTCGGATGGCGGGGCTTGCTGTTGGCGCGAGCGTGATGGCGATGTCGCCGGCGAGTTGGGGTCAGTTGTTCCCATCTGTTGTCAGGCTCTCGTCGCTCAACGGGACGAACGGCTTTGTGCTCAACGGGGCCGAGGTGGGTGGCCAGAGTGGTGACTCGGTCGCATCCGCGGGCGATGTGAACGGCGATGGAGTCGACGACCTCGTCATCGGCGCGCCCGAGGTCTGGCCGGGTGGGCGCATCGACGCTGGCGAGAGCTACGTGGTGTTCGGCTCGCGTGATGGCTTCGGTCCCACGTTTGAGTTGTCGTCGCTCGACGGTGCCAACGGCTTTGTGCTGAGCGGGATCGATGCGGGTGATCGCACCGGCGTCTCGGTCTCATCGGCGGGTGATGTGAACGGTGACGGCTTCGACGATGTCATTGTCGGGGCGCCCGGCGCAGGACCGCTGACCAACATCTTGGCCAACGGCCCGTTGGCCTCCAGCGAGCGGGGCGAGAGCTACGTTGTGTTCGGCTCGAGCGATGGCTTCGGCGCATCGTTTGACTTGTCGTCGTTCAACGGTGCCAACGGCTTCGTGCTCGAGGGAATTTTCGAGGAAGACCAGAGTGGTTTTTCCGTGTCCTCCGCGGGCGACTTCAACGGCGACGGCGTGGATGACCTCATCATCGGGGCGCTGACGGATGCGCTCTTCGCAGCGAACGGTCAGTCCACGGGCGAGAGCTACGTGGTCTTCGGTTCGAGTACGGGCTTCAACGGAGCGCTGGGCTTGTCGTCTTTGAACGGCGCGGACGGCTTTGTCCTCAGAGGGATCGATGAGTTCGACACCAGCGGCGTCTCGGTCTCCAGCGCGGGCGATGTGAACGGCGACGGTGTTGACGATGTGATTATTGGAGCGAACGGCGCCGACCCCAACGCGAACTCCGCCGGCGAGAGCTACGTGGTGTTCGGCTCGCCCGCGGGCTTCCCGGCGCAGTTCGAGCTCTCCTCGCTGGCCACGGGCAACGGTGCGGCCGGCTTTGTTCTGAATGGCGTTGACATGCTCGATCGGAGCGGCAACCCGGTTTCTTCGGCGGGCGATGTCAACGGCGATGGTCTCGACGATCTGATCATCGGCGCCGCCTTTGCCGATCCGAATGGCGACGAGTCGGGCGAGAGCTACGTGGTGTTCGGCTCGAGCGCGGGCTTCCCGGCTCAGTTCGAGTTGTCCTCGCTCGCGAGCGGTGACGGCACCTCGGGCTTCGTGATCAACGGAGTGAAGGAGAGCGACTTCAGCGGCGGCTCGGTCTCGTTTGGTGGCGATGTCAACGGTGACGGCGTGGACGATCTCGTCATCGGCGCGCGGCGTGCCAGCGTGTACGGGCGGGAAGACGTGGGCGAGAGCTACGTGGTCTTCGGCTCCCGGTCGGGCTTCCCAGCGGAGTTCGAGCTGTCCTCGCTCGCGAGTGGTGACGGCACCACCGGTTTCGTGATCCGCGGGATCGACGAGGACGATTTCAGCGGCGGCTCGGTCTCCTCGGCCGGCGATGTCAACGGTGACGGCGTCGACGATCTGATCATCGGCGCAAGTCGCGCTGATCCGAACGGCAACAACTCGGGCGAGAGTTACGTGATCTTCGGTCACCGGTGCCCCGGCGACCTCGACGGCGACTACGACTGCGATGCCGACGACTTCATCGGCATGCTCGTCGGGTTCGGCTCCGGTGTCGATCCGGATCTGCCGCGTGGCCAGCGCCGTGCTCTCGGCGACCTCGACACGAGCGGCGCCGTCGATGCCGGCGACTTCATCGAGGTCTTGATCGCCTTTGGATCCGACTGCCTATCCGAGTAGAGGTTCGGCGGTCGCCGGCGGCAGGCGCAGGTACCGCCGCAGCCACGCCGAACCGAAGTAGAACGGGATGGTGTCAATGAGCGCCACGCCCAGTTTGAAGACATAGCCCGTCGCGATGAACGTGAGCAGCTGTGGCCAGAGCGATCGCTCGTCGGTGATGGGCAGCGCCTTGGCGTAGAAGTGCGTGATGAGGATCACCGCGACAGTGTCGACGAGCTGGGAGACCAGCGTCGAGCCGTTGTTGCGGAGCCAGAGGTGCTTGCCCTTGGTGAGCGTCTTCCAGAAGTGGAAGACGTACACATCGACGAACTGGGCCGCGAGGTAGGCGATCATCGAGGCCCCGACGGCGCCGAAGGCGAGCGCGCGGAGTTCGTAGAACACGGGCAGGCGGTCGGCGGCGTCTGTCATGATCGTGCCGTCGGCACCGGCCGGCTCGAACCCCGGCAGCACACCGCCCACCCACAAGATGAAGATGACCCAGAGGTTGAGGACGAAGCCGACGAGGACGACCGCGTTCGCGCGCGCGCGGCCGTACAGCTCGGAGATAAAGTCGGTGCACAAGAACGTGATGGGGTAGGGCAGCACGCCCACCGCCACCGCGAAGGTCACCTCGCCGGCACCCCACCCGAGCCCCTCGCCCTCGGTGTACGAGAACAGCGCGATGAACCGGGTGATGCCGAGGATGTTGAGCATCGCCAGCGTGCCGAGGAACAGGCCCGCGAGCACCAGGAACACACCCTCGCGGCGGGCGTGGAGCGCGCCCTCGGCGAGGCGGGGGAGGCCGTGGTGGTCGGCCTGCTCGGAGGGGAGGGGAGAGGACATCGGCGAAGAAGAGCGTACGAGTTTCGCTCAGAGTCGGTCTTGGAACTCGGTGCGAGTGAGCCGAAGATCGCTCAGCATCTTGCGAAGCGTGCCTTTGGGGACTGGATCCTTGTTGGCGAGCGTCGTGCAGCGCTCCGGCTCGGTCGGGTGAAAGACCATTGCATGACTGCCTGTCCCGCGGGAGGTGTCGATTTCGAAGCCGAGCGATCGCAAGGCGGAGAGGACGCGTCGTCGGCTGATGTTGGAGAGCTTGGCCATCCGTGGCTCCGGAGCAATGCTGTGAGAACGCCGACATTGTGGACAACTCGCAGCCACAGGTGTGGCCGGTGTCAGCAATCGACAACAAACGACGTCACCCGACATCGACGCACAGGTTGTCCGAAGCCCCCCTAGGCCGCGTCGCTCTCGATCTGGCGGATTTCAGCGGTGCCTGGCTCTGCGGGAACGGTCAGCTGATGCGCACGGGCGTGCTCCACCCACACGGTAATCGCGTCGAACACGTTGTCCATCGCCTCGTCGCGTGTCTCGCCCGCGGAGTGGCACCCGGGGAGTGAGGGAACCTCAGCGATCCAGACACCGTCTTCGTCCTGGTAGAGCACGACTTGTCGCATCGTTCCAATGATACGGACCCGCGAGGCAATGGGTGAGAACTCCGGCGGACCTAGAGTGCCCCGTGAGTGTCCCGGCGTCTTCGGCTTTGGCAACTGATTCGGCGGCTCCGCCCCTCATCCGCCGCCTCGATCCACTTGTGGTGAACCAGATCGCGGCGGGCGAGGTGGTCGAGCGACCCGCAGCGGTCGTGCGTGAGCTGCTCGACAACGCGCTCGACGCGGGGGCGAGCCGGGTGGAGGTCGAGCTCGAGCATGGCGGCATCGAGCTGGTGCGGGTGAGCGACGACGGGTGCGGGATCGGGGCGGATCAGTTGATGCTGGCCGTCGAGCCGCACGCGACCAGCAAGGTGCGCACCGCGGAGGATCTGACACGTGTGGGGACGCTCGGGTTCCGGGGCGAGGCGCTCGCGTCGATCGCATCGGTCAGCCGGCTCGCGATCCGGTCGCGGCGCGCCGGGGAGGGCGGGGCGAACGAGGTGCGCGTCGAGGGCGGGGAGGCGAGCGCGATCCGGCCCGCGTCGGGCGCGGTTGGCACTTCGGTGTCCGTGCGCAACCTGTTCTTCAACACGCCGGCTCGGCGGAAGTTCCTGCGGACCCAGGGCACGGAGCAGCAGCACTGCGTCGACGCGGTGAAGCGAGCGGCGCTCGCGCACCCGCGGATCGGATTCACGCTGCGGTGCGACGGGCGGGTGACGCTCGAAGCGCCCGGTGGGCAAGGGCCGCGCGACCGCGTGTTCACGGTGCTGGGTCGGGAGTCGTCGGACCAGTACCTGGAGATGCACGCCGACCGGTTCGACGATGCGCGCGGCCTGGCGCTGTGGGGGCTGATCGGGCGGCCGGTGCTGGCCAAGCCGAACATCAAGCACCAGCACGTGTTTCTGAACGGGCGGTACGTGCGAGACCGGACGATTCAGCACGCGCTGCGCGAGGCGTGCCGTGGGCTGATCGAGCCCGGCCGGCACCCCGCGGCGATGGTGATGATCGAGATGGACCCGTCGGCGGTCGATGTGAACGTACACCCGGCGAAGCTCGAGGTGCGGTTCCGCGACGGGTCGCTCGTGCACTCGGTGGTGCTGCGCGCGGCGCAGGAGGCGCTGCGGGCCGCGGATCTGACGCCGAGCGATGCGGGGGCGCGGGAGCGCGGGATCCGGTTCGAGGCCGCGACGCCGCGCGAGTCACCGGGACCGGGCACCGGCGCACCGGCGGCTGAGCGGTTCGTGGCCTGGTTCGAGCGCGAGGGGCGGGCCGCGGCGACGCGGCGGTTTGATTTCGACTCGGCGCGGGCCGCGATCGATGCAGCGGATACGGAGGCCGGCGCGACGGCGATGCCACCAGCGCACGCGGCACCGGCGGAGGCGCCCGGCGTGCGAACCGAGGCGGACACTGCCACGCCGCACCCGGTCGACGCGTCACCACATGCACCGGGTGTCAAACACCTGCAGGTGCATAACAGCTTTGTGGTGACCGAGGATGAGGGTGGGCTGGTGATCGTCGATCAGCACGCACTGCACGAGCGGGCGATGTACGAGTCGCTGCACCGGCGCGTGTCGGCGGGTCCGCTTCAGAGTCAGCGGATGCTGGTGCCGGTGGTGGTCTCGGCGAGCGCCTCGCAGCAGGAGGCGCTTTCGGTGCGGTCGGCGCTGCTCGAGCGGCTCGGGATCGAGCTCGAGCCGGCGGGGCCGGCGGGGATCGCGGTGCAGGGCTTCGCGGTGTTCCTGATGGAGCGGGGTGTGGAGCCGGGCGAGTTCGTGGAGTCGCTGGTCGAGTCGGCCGAGTCGCTCGCGGAGGCGGGGGCCGAGGAGGCCCTGCTCCACGAGGTGCTCGACATGATGGCGTGCAAGGCGGCGATCAAGGCGGGCGACCGCCTGAGCGAGCAGGAACTGAGTGAGCTGCTCGCGATGCGCGAGACGATCGAGCGGAGCTCGGCGTGCCCGCACGGGCGGCCGACGGCGATCCGGCTGACGATGGCCGAGCTGGAGCGGCAGTTCGGGCGGCGATAGAACGCACGGTGCAGACGGGCAGCGCGGCGTTTCACCGACCGCGCGAAAGCTTGGCTTCGATCTTCCGAACACGACAGAACGGGTACGCGTAGTCGTGGTGACGACGCACGAGGCACCGGCACATCGTGAACCACCTCGCGAGCACCGAACAGCAACTGACGGATCTTGCATTACCGCGCCGGCACGAGATCGACGCGCTGCGATCGATCGCGCTCGTGCTGCTCATCGTCTACCACGTCTTCGTGGCGTTTCAGCCCTTCGCCTCGTGGATCATGTTCATCGGTTCCTCGGAGAGTCTGCAGAGTGCGTGGTTCCTGGGGGAGCTGTTCAATTCGTGGCGGATCCCGGTGTTGTTTCTGATGTCGGGCATCACCGCGGGGTACCTGGTGCAGAATCGCCCGGTCGGGACGCTGGTGAGTGGCAGGCTGGTGCGCCTGGTGCCGCCGCTCCTGGTGACCTGCGTGCTCATTGCACCGGTGACGCCAGCGCTCTTTCAAGTGTTCGACGGCGAGCCGGTCCGGTACATGCCGAACCCCGGTCACCTCTGGTTCGTCTGGAACCTGGTGGTCTACATGGTATTCGCGGCGCCGGTGTTCCTGTACCTGAGGTACCGACCGGGCAACCTGGTTATGCGCTGGTTCTCACGGCTTTCGCCCTACACCTGGGTGGTGGTCCTGCCGGTGGTGTTGATGATCGTCACGACGCTTCTCGAGCCTCACATCTCGGTCGACAACTTTTCCGTGCATTTCCTGCGGTTCTGGAACGGGTTCGCGTGCTTCGTGGCGGGTGCGGTGCTGGTCTCGCTCGGCGATCGTTTCTGGTGGGGGATCCGGAGGGTGTGCCACGTGTCGTTGCCGGTGGCGCTCGCGCTCTACCTGATGCGCATGGCAGAGGTCGGCCTTGGGAGTGAGTTCGCGGAGCTGGCGGCGCGCACCGCGGAATCCACCTCGGGGATGCTCGCCTTCCTCGGGTACGGATCGCTCGCGTTCGCGCGGCCCTCGCGGGTCTTCGGTGTGCTCAATCGAGCGGTGTTCGCGGTGTACATCGTGCATATGCCCGTTCAGCAGGCCGTCTCGCTCGCCCTAGTGCCGGCCGAGATGAACGCGTGGGTGGACTTCGGGGTGCGGGTGGTGTTGACCATCGCGCTGTCGGCGCTGATCTACGCCGTGGTGCTCCGCCCGGTGCGGTGGGTGCATCCCTTCTTCGGCATCGCGCCCCTCAGGTCGGCGCCTCCCGCCACCGGCCGCGCACCGGGTGCGGCACGCCTGAAGCGCCCCTGGCCGGTGCGCATCGGCCGCGTGGCGGCGCTCTATCTGGTCACACCGGTGCTCGCGCTCGGTGCGGTCGCCATCCACGTGTGGCCGGGGATCCCCGGGTCGCGCGACACCGACGATTCGATGCACCCGGAGGCGCTCGATCCCGAAGACGGCGGGCGTGATCCTTGAACCTCGCGGGACGGGCTACCCGCGCGCACCGATCTGCAGCTCCGCTGTGCTCGCCAGTTCGTTCGCAATGTCTTCTGTTGGGGCTTCGGCGATCACGCGGACGATCGGCTCGGTGTTGCTCGGGCGGACGTGCACCCACCCCGCACCACCGCCCGGGAGTTCGACATCGGCGCGGACCCCGTCCTGACGATCGAGCACGGCATCGGCGAAGGCCTTCGCCACCGCGTCGATCGCGGCGGGCGGGTCGATACCATCCAGCGAACGCTTGCGCTTGATCATCGCGTACCGGGGCATGGCGTCGACGATCGTACCGAGCGGCTCGTTTCGTTCGGCGAGCAGCGCGAGCACGAGTGCGGCGGCGCCGAGCGAGTCGCGGATGTCGACGACCACGGGCCAGATGACGCCGCCGTTGCCCTCGCCGCCGAGGATGGCCGTCGCGCCCCGCATGCGCTCGACGACGTTGGCCTCGCCCACGCGCGAGCGGTGCACGGTTGCGCCGTGGCGCGCCGCGATGTCGTCGATCATGCGGCTGGTCGAGAGATTCGCGACGAGCGTGTGGGTGTGGCCACCGGCGAAGCGCAGGATGGCCTCGGCGGCGAGCGCGAGCGTGTACTCCTCGCCGATGAACCGCCCGCGCTCGTCCACCAGGGCGAGGCGGTCGGCATCGGGGTCCTGGGCCAGGCCGATCGAGGCGCTGTGCGCGACGACCGCCTCGGACAGGCTCGTGAGATGGTCGGCGATGGGCTCGGGCGCGTGCGGGAACCGGCCGGACCCATCGGCGTGCACCGGTGTGAGGCGGACGCCGAGGCGCTCGAGCAGAAGATGCATCGCGGGGCCGCCCGAGCAGTTGACCGCGTCCAGCACCGCATGAAAGGAGCGGCTCGCGATGCGCGAGGCATCAAACACGGTGCCGAGGGCCTCCACCACCCGCGCACTATGAATCTCGGGCCCATCGGTGCGCTGGCTCACCGTGCCGACGCGGTCCCACGGCACGGGCGAAGCGGCATCGGCGTGGAAGGCCTCGATGATCCGGGCCGCGGACGCAGCGGGCGGGGCGGCGCCGGTGCGATCGATGATCTTCAGGCCGTTCCACTCGGCGGGGTTGTGGCTCGCGGTGATCACGATGCCGCCGTCCGCCTCGAGATGCCGGACCATCAGTCCCGCGGTGGGCGTGGTCGCGACGCCGAGTTCCACGAGGTGGCACCCGTGCGCCGCGAGTGCGCCGGCGACGGTGCGCGCGATCGCCTGTCCGCCGAGTCGGCCGTCGCACGCCAGCACGACCGTGGGGGGCTTGCGGGTGGCCGATTCACCGAACCATCCCGCCGCCGCCGCACCGAACCGAGCAGCGACCGCGGGGGTGAGGCTCGCGCCGACGATGCCGCGGCACCCGCTCACCGAGAGCATCAGGGGGGCATCGGCGGTCGCGAGATCAGCCATCGGGGCACTGTAGTGGAGCGGTGCGGTGGGTTGGTCGAGCCCGTGGCGCGGTCGTGTTCCTGAGCAGGGTGGGTGGGAGCGTCTCGCTCCCACGGCCGGATCTCCAGCATGTGTGGGCGGACGTTCGTGGGAGCGAGATGCTCCCACCACCGCACGACGACACGCGATAGCACGCAACGTTCTAAGCCGCGGCGCGCGATGTCTGTGGTGCGGTATGGACCCACCGGACCCGTGGCTCGCGCGGCGGGTCAGCGGCCCGCACCACGCGGATGGCTCGGTCGGCCGAGAGGTCGATCGGTGTGCCCGCGGCGCGACCGCTCACCGAGAGCGGCTGCACGACCGGGCGATCGATGCGTTCGGCGCTGATGGACTCGACCCGCGCGATCTCACCGGTCGAGAGCAGCACGTGACTCGCGGGCGGGAAGAGCCCGGTAACCGCGACGAGCGCGCGCACGATGCGACGATTGAGCGAGCCGCGTGACGCCTGGTTGATCACCTCGATCAGCGCGTCGTAGGGTCGTCGTTCGCCGCGGTACGGTCGTCGCGCGGCCGAGGCCACGAGGACATCGCACGCAGCGATCACGCGGGCCACGTCCGAAAGACGGCGGCCGCGCACGCCCCACGGGTAGCCCAACCCATCCTCACGCTCGTGGTGCTGATGGGCCGCGAGGAGGACGGCTTCGGGCAGGCCGTCCACCTGCGCGAGGAGCGACACGGAGTAGGCCGGGTGTCGCATCACGCGGTTGTGGGCGAACTCGTCGAGCGGCCCGGGCGAGGATCGCACCTCGAGCGGCATGAGCGCCATGCCGACATCGGCCAGCATGCCGGCGAGCCCGGCGAGCTGCACATCGGTGCGTGACCAGCGCAGTCGGATCGCCACCCCGACACACAGGGCGGCGACGCGGTCGGCGTGCTCCTCGAGGGAGCCACCCGTGGACGGCTGGAGGAGCGGCAGCTCGGCGAACCGCGCCGGGTGGGCAGCGGCGAGATCGATGAGTTCCTCCACGAGTGTGAGAAAGGGCTCGACGCTCGTGCGCACACCGGCGATCACGCCCATGAGCAGCTCGCGGAGTTCGGTACGCCGGCGCGTGGCGAGCCCCCGCAGCTCAGCCTGGCTGGGCCAGACCTCCGGTGTGCCGGCGGCTGCGACGACTGGCTTCGGCGACGAGGGGATGACCTTCGGCAGCGCCTCCCATTTGCGGGAGCGTTCGGCGACCACGCGATCGGCCCCGCGGCGGAGTTGGGCGCGCGCCCTCCGCTTCTCGCGCTCGGGGTCGTCGACATCGGAGAACGGCGATTCGGCGGCATCGCCGGGCGCAATCGAGGTGTGCCTCAGATGCACCGCGGGTGTCGGCACGGGCGCGGAGGTGAAGATGCCATCGACCGTTTGCTGACGGAGGGCCGAGGCGAGCTGTGGCGTGAGCTCGGTGCCGGCGGCGAGGAGCTTCGCGCCCGAGCGCGACACGATGTCGCCGCGGAGCGTGATGCCGGCCACGAGTTCGTCGCGCGAGAGTCGCCTCATCCGGAGTGCTATCGGGCCATCGAGGTGGTGTGCCGAGCGGCTCCGGTGGGGAGCCGAACCGGGCGACCGGTGCAGGCGGCGCGACCGGTCGGTGCGCCCGTTATCGGTCGGCGATGGTCGCCTCGCGCTCGCGGCGAACCGCTTCGGGCGAGATGGCGCGGTCGTCATCGGTCCACTGCCGGCGGATGTAGGTCAGCACCGCGGCGACCTCCTGGTCGGACATCGCACTCGCCATGCCGGCCATGCCACCCGGCCAGTCGGTATCGGCGGTGAGCGCCGCGGGATGGCTCGTGTTGATGCCCGCGAGGATGGCCCGGATGACGGGCTGATCATCACCGACCATGAGCGGCGCGTCGTGCAGCGTCGGCGCCATGCCGGGCACGCCACGGCCGTCGTATTCGTGGCAGGTCAGGCAGCGCCGGTCGTACACCTGGGCGCCCAGCGCGAGGAAGCCGCCGTCGGCCTTGAACGGAGGTAGCGGCTCGGCCACCGGCTCGCCGGTGGTGCCCGATGCATCCGATGATGTCATGGGCTCGTTCGAGTCGGCCTGTTCCCCGCACCCGGTGCATGTGGCAACGATCGCCACGAGCGAGAGGGCTACGGTGCGGCTCATGCTGTGTTCTTGGCTGAAGTGCTGCTCGGCGTGCCGGAGGCCTCGGCGAGCATCTCGATGGCCCCGAGGCACCGGTCCGCGTGGGCCCGGAACACCATCGCGGGGAAGAGCGTGACCAGGGCGACGATCAAGCCGAAGGCGGTGGTGATCAGAGCCTCGGCGATGCCGCCGGCCACGGCGTTGATGTCCGAGACCGTCTCGCCGCCCGAGAGCAGCTCGAACGAGCGGATGATGCCCAGCACGGTGCCCAGGATCCCGAGCAGCGGGGCGGCGGTCACGATGGTCGCGAGCGTGTTGCCGAACCGCTCGAACCGGGGGCGGTGAATCTCGACCAGGGTGATGGCGGTCGGGCTTGGCTTGGTGAGGAGGGCGGAGAGTGCCTCGCCGTAGAGGGAGCGGTCGCCGGCGGCCAGCGTCGCGGCATGGTCACCCTGATGCCGGCGGAGGGCCTCAGCCGCCTGGGCGAGCCACCGGGTGCGGCCGGGGCGGTGCGTGGAGGTCCAGAAGATGGCCCGCTCGACCGCGAGTGCGATCGACCCGAGCGAGAGGAACAGCAGGGGCCACATCACGGGCCCACCGCGGAGGAACACCTCGCCGAGTCTGCCGAGCAGGTCCTGCACGGCGGCGATCATACTGATGACGCACGGCGTCAACGAGACACTCCAAAGCTAGTAAACGCTCGCAAACCCGTTGTTTACGGACTCGATGGCGGCTAAACTTCACGCTTTGGTCGAATCAAGGCGTTCTCGGGCCGCATGCGCGGCCCGAGTGACGAGGAGACCCGCCCGCGTGAGCCCTTCATCAGTGGATGTCGTCGAGCACCCGAGCGATCAGCACGCTGCCCTCCGCGACCGGATCGACGCGGTGCTCGGTGCAGCGGCCGACCACCCGTGGATGCCGGCCAACCTGCGTGAGTCGGTCCGATATGCCCTGCTCGGGCCGGGCAAGCGGCTTCGACCGGTGCTCGTGATGCACTCGTGCGAGGCGGTGGGCGGTGATCTGGCGCTCGCCGAGCCCGCTGCGGCTGCGGTCGAGATGATCCACGCGTTCTCGCTCGTGCATGATGACCTGCCGGCGCTCGACGATGACGACCTGCGGCGTGGTCGCCCGACGGCGCATATCCGGTTTGGTGAGGCGCTCGCGCTGCTGGCGGGTGATGGGTTGATGAGTGTGGCGTTTCAGACCCTGGCGGAGGGCGTGGACGACGACCGGTTGTTGGCCGAGCTGATCCGCGAACTCGCGGGCTCGACGACGGCGATGATCGCGGGGCAGGTGCTCGACACACTTGGTGGGTTCCCCCCGAGTCTGAGTGAGGACGAGCAGCTCCGGCTGGTACACCGCAACAAGACCGGGGCGTTGCTCCGCGCCTGCTGCCGCATGGGCGCACTGTGTGCGCGGGGTGATGACGCGTCGGTCGATGCGATGTCGCGGTACGGCGAGGCGATCGGGCTGATGTTTCAGATCGTGGACGACCTGCTCGATGTGGAGCAGTCGGCCGAGCACATCGGCAAGCAGGTGAACAAGGATGCCGCGGCGGGGAAGCTGACATTCCCGGTCGTGCTGGGGGTGGAGGCGTCGCGGGCCGAGGTCGAGCGGCTTCGTCGGGCGGCGCTGTCGGCGATCGAGCGGTTCGGCGAGCGTGGGGCAGCGCTCGTCGGCATCACCGAGTATCTGGCGACGAGGACCCGCTAGCCGCGCCCAACGCGGTCGCCCGTGCGAACTCAGGGCGGCTGCGGACGTTCCGAATGATGGGCAGCACGATGCCCGTCGGTGTGCGACACTGGGTTCGCCTGTGCAAGGAGCCGCTTCATGACCCGCCTGATCGAGACCATCGCGAGCCCCGCCGACCTCAAGAAGCTGCCTGTGGAGCAGCTGGACGAGGTGGCTGGCGAGATCCGCGAGGCGATCTTCGCGCAGGTCTCGAAGTCGGGCGGTCACCTGGCGCCGAACCTGGGGGTGGTTGAGCTGACGATCGCGCTGCACTACGTGTTCGACTTCGCGCACGACCGTCTGCTGTTTGACGTTGGCCACCAGTGCTACCCGCACAAGCTGCTGACCGGTCGTCTGCCGATGCTCGACGGGCTGCGCACGAGCGCGGGGATGGCCGGCTTTCCGGAGCCGCGCGAGTCGGCGTACGACCTCTTCTCGGTGGGTCATGCGGGCACCGCGATCTCGACCGCGGTGGGCATGGCGCGCGGAGACGAGCTCGGGGGCGAGAGCTTCCACCCGAAGACCAACCGCGATGGTCGTCGTGTGGTGTCGCTCATCGGCGATGCGTCGATCGTGAACGGCGTGGCGATGGAGGGGCTCAACAACGCGGGCACGCTCAACCGGCAGTTCCTGGTCGTGCTGAACGACAACGGCAAGTCGATCGCCGAGCCGCAGGGGGCGCTGGCAAGCTACTTCGATCGCGTGCGCATCGATCCGACGTACACGGGCCTCAAGCGCCGCGCCGGCGGTGTGCTCGAGAAGGTGCCCGGCGGATCGCTCGTGCGGGATGCCTATCACCGGCTCGGTGAGATGGCCAAGGCGATGCTGCACGAGGACTCGTGGTTCGAGCACTTCGGGCTGCTGACGGTTGGCCCGATCGACGGTCACGATCTGCCGACGCTCGTCGGGATGCTGAGCGAGTGCAAGGATGTGGATCGCCCGCTCGTGCTGCATGTGAAGACGGTGAAGGGCAAGGGCTACGAGTTCAGCGAGGGCGATGCGACGACGTTCCACTCGCCCGCAGCGTTCGACTATGACCCCGAGAGCTGTCGGGTCGAGATCAAGAAGAAGGGCCGGTCGTTCACCAGTGCCTTCGCCGATGCGTTGATCGCCGAGATGGAGGCCGACGAGCAGGTGGTGGCATGCACCGCTGCCATGCCGGGTGGGACAGGGCTCGACAAGGTCGGCGCCGCGTTCCCGGATCGCACCTTCGACACAGGCATCTGCGAGAGCCACGCGATGGACATGATGGCGGGCCTCGCCAAGACGGGTGCCAAGCCGTTTTTCGCGGTCTACTCGACGTTCCTTCAGCGGGCGTTCGACCAGGCGTTCCAGGAAGTCGCCCTTCAGGGGCTCGCGGTGCGGCTCTGCCTTGATCGCGCGGGGCTCGTCGGCGGTGATGGCGCGGTGCACCACGGGTTCTGCGATGTGTCGCTCCTGCGTACGCTGCCCGGCGCGTGCCTCACCGCGGCAGCGGACGAGGCATCACTCCAATCCGCCCTGCGGTTCATGCGCGGGTACGACACCGGTCTTTCGGCGGTCCGGTACCCGCGCGACAACGTGAGCGGCCGGCTCGAGGCGCTCGGCGCGTGCCCGCCGTTCGAGCTGGGCAAGGCGCGGCCGCTCCACATTGTGGATCGTCCCGAGGCCGCGGTGCTCGCATACGGCACGTGCGCGATCGCAGCGATGGACGCTGCCGACCTGCTCGGCCGCGAGGTGCCGGTGAACGTGTACGACGCGCGTTTCGCCAAGCCTGTCGACATCGCGCTGCTGACGCACCTCGTGCGGTCCGGTGTGCCGATCGTCACGGTCGAGGACCACGGCGTGACGGGCGGGTTCGGCGCGTGTGTGCTGGAGGCGATCGCCGATGCGGGGCTCGGCCCAGCACGCGTCACGCGGCTCGGTCTGCCCGATCGGTGGATCTACCAGGACAGCCGGTCATCGCAGATGGCCGATGCGGGGATCGACGCCCGCGGCATCGAGCGTGCGGTGCGAGCGGCAGTCGCGGGCGAGCCGGTCGAGCAAGCTCCGCCGGCGTCACGGGTCGCCAGCCAATCGGCGAGCGGGGCCTGAGCCTGTCGGCACGGGAAGGAGTGGGCGTGGGTCGATCGGTCCTGCTGCTGGTCAATCGATCCAAGGCCGAGGTGTGCGCCGCGCTGGACGAGGTGAGAGGCCTCATCGAGCAGCACGGGCACGTGTGCGAGGAGACCGACACGGTCGGCCCGGTGATCCGCGATCCCGGTGATGCGGATCTGATCATGGTGCTGGGCGGTGATGGCACGCTGCTCGCGCAGGCGCAGCGGTGCGTGGATCTCGAGCTGCCCGTCATCGGGGTGAATCTCGGCAAGCTCGGTTTCTTGGCGGAGTTCGACCTCACCACGCTGCGGCGGCAGGCCGAGGCGCTGATCGGTGGCGCCCCGATCACGATCCGGGAACGTCTCATGATCGAGGGTGTGATCGAGCGTGAGGGGGTCTCGGCGCCCATCCCGGTGGGGGCGGCGCTGAATGAGTTCGTGATCACGGCGGGCACGCCGTTCCGTATGATCGAGATCGGGCTCACGATCGATGGCGAGGCCGGGCCGAGCATCCGGGGTGACGGCCTGGTGGTGGCCACCGCGGTGGGGTCGACGGCGTACTCCGTGTCCGCGGGCGGGCCGCTGGTGGCGCCCGAGGTCGAGGCGATCACGGTCGCGCCGCTCGCTGCGCACTCGCTCAGTTTTCGTCCGCTGGTCGTCGGCTCGTCCCGGGAGATCGGGCTCGAGCTGATCCGGTCGAATCCGAGCAACGCGTCGGAGATCACCGCGCCGCAGCTGGTGTGGGAGACGAGCGGGACGATGCCGGTGTTCGGGACGACGCTGGTGCGCGACGGTCAGGCGTTGATGCCGCTCGTGGAAGGAGACCGGTTGGTCTTCCGCAGGGCGTCGAAAGGGCTGAAGCTGGTGCACAATCCGGAGCGCACGTACTGGGTCACGCTCGTCGAAAAGATGCACTGGGGTGTGAAGCCGGGCAATCTGGACGCGTAAACCATTGTTTTTGAGGTATTTGCTGCTCTGGTGCGTGAGAGATCGATTTCCAACGAAATCGAGTGGAGGGTGTTGCGACCGGGCGGTCTGCCGGTATGTTTCGGACAGTTGGTAAGAGGGGATCTCCGAGGGAAGTCGCCATTTGGCGCACGTCCCGGGCACTTGTGTGTGCGGTCGCCCATGGGGAAACCTCGGCCGAGTTGGCCACGGCCGTAGAATCACGTCGCGGGAGGCATGTGCCGACCGTCGGGGGCAGGTGGAGAGAGGCCATTCCACCGAACGACGCACGCGAAAGCGTGTGGCAGAAGCCCGGTTCACCGAGAGGTGCACCGGGCTTTTTTCGTGTCCCTGGCGGGCTCATGGAGTAGGTGCAGCGCGACCTAGCCGGGTGGGTGGGCATGGTTTGGGAGGCGGCGGAATAGGCGGTCCAAATTGTCTGTTCAAACAGACATTCTGGTGTCACCCCCTGCTCCACTCTTCCGGAGGTTCCGACTCATGGCTTCTCTTCTCACTCGGTTCGTTACGCCGTCTCGTCTCGGTGGTCTTGATGCCGCGGGCCTGGTGCTGCTCCGCGGCGGGCTCGGGGGCTATTTCGCCCTGGCGGGTCTGGCGAAGGCACGGGGCGAACTCGCCAACGGCTTTGGCTCGTTTCGCAACAGCGATGGCTTTCTGGCCCTTCAGCCGGCCTGGCTTCCTGATCTCTTGGCCACGCCCTACGGCCTTGTGCTGCCGTGGGTTGAGATCGTGGTCGGGTTGTCGCTCGCGCTCGGGTTGTTCACACGGCTCTCGGCGTTGGTGACGCTCGGGATGCTGGCCTCGTTCACCATCGTGCTGGTGAGCGCGAGCGGTTTGAGTGGTGGCTCGCCCGGCCCGTTCCATCCGAACTTTCTGATGATCTTCGGTGCGGTGGTGTTCATGGGTCGCGGCGGGGGGCGGCTCAGTCTCGACCGCGTGCTCGCGCGGACGGGCACGCGAGCGGCACCGGGTGTTCCGAACGGAGCGCCCGGTGGAGCCCGGCCCTCCGCGGCTGCATCACCGACGCTCTAGAGCAGACCAAGTCAACTCGTCTCGCCAGTCTCAGCGGTGGATCGACCGACTCCGGGACTTGGGTGCCACTGGCGGCTTGCCCGCCAGTGTTCAAGGGCTTTGGCGTTCGCACTGGTGGGCAAGCCACCAGTGGCACC
>JBCDJJ010000039.1:0-32728 GCA_038747915.1 Planctomycetota bacterium
CCGGCGCGCGTGCTCACGCACGCGGCTCGGTGGGGTCAGGGCTAACGCCGCATGGTACTTCTGAGAACGCTGAGAATACCGGCGTGCGGCGCGGGGTCTGGCGTGGGCACACGGAAAAAGACCCACCACGCCGCACGAATGTGACGTGGTGAGCCCGTCTGTGAGAAGAGAGAACCGTGATGTGCCGGTGCTGCGTCGCCGTGCGGTTAGGCGAGCTGGAACTGCGAGATGAGGTGGTTGAGTTTCTCGGCTTTCATGCTGAGATCCTTCGAGGCCTGGGCGGCCTGGCCGGCGCCGGCGGCGGACTCCTTGGAGACATCGGCCACGGCGCTGATCGAGCGGCTGATCTGCTCGCTCGCAGCGGCTTGCTGCTCGGAGGCGGCGGCGATGGATTCGACCATCTGTCCGACCTCGGAGTTGGCGGTTTCGATGAGCTGGAGCGCCTCGCCGGCCTGGTTGGCGAGTTCGACGCCCTTGGTGACGCGCTCGCTGCCCGTGTTGATCTTGCGGACCGCCTCGTCGGTTTCGATCTGGACGGCACGGATGCTGTCGGAGACCTGGCCGGTGGCCTGGGTGGTGCGTTCAGCAAGCTTGCGGACTTCATCGGCGACGACGGCGAAGCCTCGGCCGTGCTCGCCGGCGCGGGCGGCCTCGATGGCAGCGTTGAGGGCGAGGAGGTTGGTCTGATCGGCGATGTCGTTGATGACGCTGATGATCTCGCCGATCTGCTGACTCTTGACGCCGAGCTGCTCGATGACCTGGCTGGTCTCGGCGACGTCGGAGGCGATGGCGCCCATCTCGTCGACGGTGTTCTTGACGACCTCGCCGCCCTCGCGTGCGGAGTTGACCGCATCGGTGGCCCGGCGGGAGGAGTTGGCGCCCTTGTCGGCGATCTCGCGGACGGTGGAGTTCATCTCCTCGACCGCGGAGGCGACCTGCTGGGTCTGGACCTGCTGCTTGGCCATGCCGTTGGAGGTCTGATCGGCGGTGGCCGCGATCTCGGTCGAGGCGGCCGCCACGTCGCGGCCGACGCCGACGAGCTCGTTGACGAGTGTCTTGAGCGAGTCAGACATGCGGTCGCAGGCGCGGGAGAGCTGGCCGACCTCGTCGCCCGCGGTGCTGTTGATGTCCTCGCCGGTGAGGTCGCCCGCAGCGATGCGGCGCATGACCTGGACGACCCTGGTCATGCCGATCGTCAGACCGCGGATGAGGAACACGCTCGCGCCGGTCGAGAGTATTACCGCGATGACGACGACGCTCGAGACGACCCAGGACATCTGCGCCGACGCGGCGCGGTTGGCGGCCTTGAGCTCGCTCACGGTCGCGTGGATCGAGGTGGACAGATCGCTCCCGAGGGCCGCGATTTGGGGGCCGATGACATCGAGCGAGTTGGAGACCAGGTCGTCGCGCAGAGCCTTCTGCGCGATCATCTTGGTGATGCACTCGTCGTAGAAGCTGAGTGCGGCGAGCACATCGTCGACGGCGTCCTGGCTCGCGCCCTCGAAGCGGGTGCGGAGCTGCTCGAAATCGACACGTGCCGCCGCGAGCTGCTCGCGCGTGTTGTCGGCGTACTGCTGCTGCCCACTCCGGAGGTACTTCAGGCCCGAGAGTCGAGCGTCGTAGACCTCGTCGGCCGCCTTTCGCAGCTTCTCGGCGAGGACGACGTCGTCTTTCTCGATGACGTTGTCCGCGATCGTCTTGATGCCGTCTCTGATGACGTCGCCGGTCAGCCCGATCTGGCTCGAGAAGATCCCATTGCGTGCGTCGATGGCGTCGACCGTCTTGTGGAACGAGTCGTCGTAGGCGTCGAGGAGCGCACGCAACTCACGGAGCATCTCGACGCGCTCGGGGTTCTTGACTTCCACATCGGTGACATCGAGGTAGGCGTAGGCGGCGTCGATGTAGTCGCTGTACTGCTGCAGATCTTTGTCGCTGTTGGTGAGGAGGAAGTCCTTGACGTTCATGCGGACCATCAGGACATTGGCCTGCAGATTGTCGAGCAGGGCTTGGTCGCCGACGATGTCGTAGTACACGATGGACTTGTGCTCGCTGTTCTTCTGCGCGAACATAGAGACCGTGCCGAGGGCGAGCAGCAGCGTTGTGAGCCCGCCCATGCTGAGCGCGAGCTTGGTACCGACTGTGAATTTCCGCTGCGCGTTGCCTTCGTTGTCGCGGATGCGTGAGAGATGGAAGGCGACGAAGGCTGTGGCGATCAGGGCCAGCATGGTCACACCGCCAAGAGCCGCGGGTATCCAGCCGCCGTCGACGGGGATCTCCGTGGTGTTCTCGATGGTCGCCGGCTGACCGGTGCCGACGCCGTAGGCCGATCGTTCGACCGTCTCGAGCGCGAACGGCTGGAACTCAGCGAGCGCACTCGGCGCCGGACCGAGTACACACCCGATGACCGTGAGCGTGAGTACGGAGACAATCATCGTGATGTTGCGAGCGTGAACAAGCATGGTCCATGACTCCTGATCGACTCGGGTGGGCTCCCCGAGATGCTTTGCCCCTCGACCACCCCCAACTTTGGGTGGAATGCACTCATGTTCGGGCTGAGCCACAGCGACCTAAACCATAATGAATCAGAAACGGTTGCTGATTGACGCCTGTAGCAGTCCGTTCATTCTGCTTCTGATTACGAGACACCTAGTTCTTATGATCATGGTATGATATCGCAAATATTATATATTCTTATCCATGAATCCGGCTACTGTCTTCGGGTATTCACGGATGATGATGTGTGTTTGACGGGTCCGCGCGTATCACTCGGACAGGGGGTGGCGCGGCGAGTTTAACTGTTATCGGTGCATTGTATCTCTGAGTATGCAGATGCACGTTTATAAGTAACTATCCATAGTTATGAGTCGGTCCGAGAAGAGTCACCGGCTCGGCGCTGCATTGCCCATGCGGATCATGGAGAATATGTGGGTCAGGCGCGGGATCTCGTCGTGCAGCGGCCAGAGGGTCTCGACGGGCAGCAGCCGGGCGTCGCGGGCGGCGAGTTCCGCCGGGCAATCGGTGATCGGCCGCACACCGAGCGGCTCAACGGAGTCGCGGGCGATGTGGTAGCCCGCGATCGGATCGTGGAGTTTGAACGGCGCCGCGGGGAGCTCGTAGAGCCACAGGGCGGCTGACTCGACGCGCGAGCGCCACGCACGCTCGATGGCGACGAGCGCGGTGTGACCACCGAGCAGGTCGCGGAGACGGGCCGGATCGGTGGCGGGCGTGGCGATGCAGGTGACACGCGGGCAGTCGCGCGGCAGGAGATAGTTGTGCAGGCGATCGGCAGCGATGGCCCAGACGACCGAGGCGCCGACGGCCTCGGACGGGCGCGGCTCGAAGCAGCGGATGGCGGGTTTATCGCTGACGTGGAAAAGTGGTTCGATCACGAAGCCCATTTTGCGCTTCCGGCGACGCAACAAAGAAGGTGCGGTTGGTGCTTCTATTCGTCCCGGGAGGTCGCCGGCATCATTTTACCCTTCGAAGAGCGGATTGGGCCGCCCCTGTGTGTAGGTCGTCTGCGGGCTCAGGTTCTTCATGGGCATGGCGTAGACATCGGTGGCCATCTCGTCGAGCGGTGTTGGCTCCGCTGATTCGGCGAATGCGACCGCTGCCTTCGCGATGTCTTTTTTCTCTTTCTGGATGGCCTTGAACTCGTCCTCGGTGAGGCACCCGCGCTCGTTCATCAGGTGAACGGCCAGGTTGTCGATGCAGTCTTCGCCCTTGCTGTGCTCGACTTCTTCTTTGGTGCGGTACTTCTGGGGGTCGCTCATCGAGTGGCCCTGGTACCGGTAGCAGTGCAGGTTGACGAAGCCGGGTTTCTGGTGCTCGCGGCAGTCGTCGATGAAGGGCTTGAGGAAGTCGTAGATGTTGCGGATGTCGTAGCCGTCGATTTCGATCTCGTCGATGCCGTAGGCGCGGGCCTTGGCGCCGAGGTCCTCGGACATGGTGGTGCCCCGCTGAATGGCGGTGCCCATCGAGTAGCGGTTGTTCTCGACGATGTAGATCACGGGCGAGCGGAGCTGGCCCGGGAGGTTGGCGATATTCATCGCTTCGTGGAAGGCGCCCTGGTTGAGCGCGCCGTCACCAAGGAAGCAGAGGGAGACGCGTTTGGCGGGGGCATCGCCGCGGGCGTTGATGGTCGCCCCGACGACCTCGTTCTCGTACCGAGCTGCGAAGGCCAGACCGAGGCCGAGCGGGGTCTGGGCGCCGACGATACCGTGGCCGCCGAAGAGGTTGTTGGGCTTATCGAACATGTGCATCGAGCCGCCCTTGCCCTTGGCACACCCGGGCAGCCTGCCGAACATCTCGGCCATGCACGCACCCGGATGCATGCCCCAGGCGAGGGCATGGCCGTGGTCGCGGTAGGCGGTGACGACGGGGTCAGCGGCTTCGACGGAGGCCCGCGTGCCGACCGCGACCGCCTCTTGGCCGATGTACACGTGACAGAAGCCGCCGATCTTGGCCTGCTGATACGCCGCCATGGTCCGGGTCTCGAACTCGCGGATGAGCACCATGTCGCGCAGCCACCCCATCAGCGTGTCGTCGGGGAGTTTGTCGGTGAGCCGGTCTTGGGGCTGGGCCTTCGGTCGCGTGATGGTGGCGCTCGTCTGGACGGCCATGCAGCGGTCTCCTCGGGTGGCTCGGATCAGCGTGGACGGGGCGGAAGCGGGCTGGCGCGGCACGGGCGGGCGTCGTGCGGCTGGAGTCACGGGCAGCGGGGTCGGGCTTTTTATTCGGACGGTGTCAGGGGTCCGCCCAGCTATTCGACATCGTAAAGTTTAGAAGCGAGCCCGAACTGCGGCAATCGCGGCACCTGGGCTGGCGGGGTTGTGCGACGCCGGTGGCGACAGTCGGTACACATGGGTGGGTACGAGGCCGCCCGGGGATGGATCCCCCGGCGCGGGACGCGTGGTGGCGAGCCGCGGTATGACCGATCAAACCCTGTCGCACGGTGCGACGGTGGAGCGTGGAAGATGAACCGAGGCGTCTTGATCGGTGGGCTGCTGTTGTTGGTGGCGATCGTGGCGTCGGCGCTGACGAGCCGCGGTGCATCGCCGGACTCGCTCATCACGAGTGCCACGGTGGACACCGGGCCCGCGGATCCGCGCCGCGATGGGCGTCCAACGAATCTCCGGACGGTAAGCGACGAGGGACGGTCGATGTTCGCGGCGCGAGGCTCGGATGGGCTGCTGACCGCATCGGGCGGTGCGAATGGCCGACGGACCACGCTTGGAACGGTCGGGCGCTCGATCGAGGACGTGGAGGCGGTGCAGGCCGATCGGGCACGGCGGTACGCGCCACCGATCGGGATATCGCCGGACGAGCGTCAGCAGCGGACTGCGCGGGCGGGCACTCCGTCGCAGCAGTCGCCGTCCACCGGGAACGTCATCCGGCCCAATCAGCAGACCGAGGAGGCCAGGCAGAACCTGCTGCGACGGCGGCAGGAGGCACTCGAACGCCAGCGTGAACGCCAGGCGGCGCGGCAGGAGCAGATTCGACAGCAGCAGAATGCACGCCAGCCCGGGGTCACGAGCGAGCAACTCGCCCAGCGGCAGGCGGAGCGGGGTGGTACGGGCGCCGGGGTCTCACAGTCGCCGCTCGCGCGACGCAATCTGTCCGCGCCATCACCGGCGCAGCAACTGGCCGCCGAGGCCGCGGGGCTCGACGCTGGATCCTCGAACGAGGGGCCGGCCACGAGCCAGTTCGATCAGCTCATTCAGCAGGCGGTCGAAGCGGGGATTTTGTCGGAGTCGCAGGCGGACCAGGCCCGATCGATCATCGCCTCGAACCCCGGCGTCGGATCGGGGGGCGGGGGTGGGATCGGCTCGAGCGGTGGCTCATCCTCGAACACCGGTGGGTCCTTTGCGTCCAGCGGGAACTCTGGCCAGAGCAGCGGCGGCTCGGGCGGCAACAACTCGTCGGTCAACCCGGGCGGTGGCGGTGGAAACGTAACGACCGATGGAACAAATACGACCGGTCCGTCACTCCCGGATACCTCGGGCGGGCTCGGGTTCGGGAGTGGCGAGCCGGCTGTGTCGCAGGACGACGTGTTCGAGTCGCCTGCTACAGATTCCGACGGCGATGGCATCGACGACGCCCAGGACAACTGCCCGAGCACGCCGAACGCGGACCAAGCGGATAGCGACGGCGACGGCGAGGGCGATGTTTGTGATGTGGACGACGCCGACGACTCGGACAGCGACGGCGTTCCGGACGCGCTCGACAACTGCGCGGCGCTACCGAACGCCCTCCAGACCGATACGGATCTCGACGGCCTCGGTGATCTCTGCGACAACGACGACGACGGCGATGGCCTGTTCGATGTGAGCGACAACTGCCCGCTTGTCGCCAATGTGGATCAGATCGACGCCGACGCCGACGGCATCGGCGATGCGTGCGACAGCATGATCTCGCCGCCGGGTCCGTTTGGTGCTGCGGATGATGATGCGGATGGTGTGTCGAACGATTTCGATAACTGTCCGAGCGTGGCGAACCCGATCGCGATCGGTGCGTTTGCGCAGGCCGACCTGGATCTCGACGGCATCGGCGATGCGTGCGACGACGATCGAGATAACGACGGGGTACCCAACACGACGGACAACTGCCCCGACGCTGCGAACGCGAGCCAGCTCGATCTCGATGCTGACGGTGTGGGCAATCTCTGCGACCCCGACCGTGACGGCGACGGCGTCGATGACGCCCAGGACAACTGCCCGTTCACACCAAACTCGAGCCAGGACGATCGTGATGGCGACGGGGTGGGCGACCCGTGCGACGACGCGGATGACACCCTTCCGACCGGCATCCAGGCGATGTGGGTACGGACACCGATCATCGACTTTGTGCCGGCGGCATCGCCGGGTTCGCCGTTCACGGATCGCGTGCGGTACGACCTGGTGCTTCGCATGGACCAGGACCGCGAAGTGGCGGTCGTGGATCTCACCGGGACAAGCAACGGTCTCGCTTTTCGTGACAGTGCCGACGAGAGCGTCGTGCCGTACCGCGTCGAGGATGACCCGACGTTCTCGACCGTGTTCGCTGACATTGTCAATGATGCGCTCGGACAACCCCCGCCGATTGGTTTCACACCGATCCAGTTCCTTGTTCGGAGCGGGCCGAATCTCCTGGGGATCGGTGAAGAAGCGGCGAACGCCGCGGATGCGCAGAACCCCTTCTTCAACGCTGTGGTGGTCGGTGATACCACCATTCAGGGGCAAATCGGCCAGGCGTTGGCGGGGATCGCAGCGGCTCAATCGCACTTCGAATTTGGTGGGCTCTCGAGCCCACCGGTCAATCAAGTTCCGTTCCTTGGAACACTCGAGATCGATAACATCGCTCCGACGATCGGGACGACGGTCAATGGGATCCTGCTCGGCTTCGATTCTTCGGGGACACAGATCGTGGCCCGTCCGGCGCAGGACGAGAGCCGCTTTGGTGACGAAGCGTTCTACTTCACCGTGGCGTCCCTTGTGTTCGATGAGCCTCCCATCCTGACGGGCGTGGCGGCGAACACCGAGGGCGAGCAGGGCATCACAGTGACATTCGATGAGATCATCGACAATCAGGTCACCACCCAGAGCCAGGGCGGGCTGCTGGGGCAGACAACGGTCACCATCAATGTTGGCGTCGATCTCGACCTTGCCCAGCTTGATGGCATCGGTGAGGCCATCGTGATCCCGCAGATCGGCGATGACCTCACGCCGTTCCTGCTCGACACCAACATCGCCGCACCGTGACCCGCTCCCTGTAGACTGCTCCGGCGTCGCGATGGCTTCGGTGGTGGAGCCCGCGGCAACCGCAAGGAGCCTGCATGAATCAGGGTGTGATGACGTGGTGGGGTGGTGTCGTGCACGTTGCACTGGCGTGGGTGGTCGCGCTGGCGATCTCGCCAGCGGGTGCTGCACAGGGTGACCCGGACGAAGAGATCCGGCCCGATGCAACGATGATCCGGACGCCGGCGATCTCGGCCTCGCACATCGCCTTCGCGTACGCGAACAACCTGTACCTGGTCGATCGGGATGGGGGTCTCGCGACGCGGCTTGTGAATCCCGATGGGTACGAGTCGTTCCCCCGCTTCTCGCCGGACGGCACATCGCTGGTGTTTCTTGGTGGGTACGAGGGGCAGAGCGATCTGTACACGCTCGAGCTCATCGAGGGTCGGGCCGCGGGTCTGGCCGAGCGACTGACGCATCACCCCGGGACCGAAATCCCGCTGCAGTGGTTGCCGGCGCAGGCCGGCGAGCTCGAGCGTGTGCTCTTCTGGTCGAGCGAGATGGTCGGGCTTCGCCGCACGGACCAGTTGTTCACGGTGCCAGCGGGTGGTGGGATGCCCGAGCAGCTGCCGCTGCCGTACGGAGCGGTCAGTGCGATCTCGCCGGACGGCCGCGCGCTCGCGTGGACGCCGCACACGCGGGACTTCCGCACGTGGAAGCGGTACCAGGGCGGGATGCAGACGGATATCTGGCTGCTGGATCTTCGATCGTTCGAGAGCGAGCGGATGACGGATCACCCCGGCACCGATAGCCAGCCGATGTTCGTACCGGGTGGGGACGGCCAGCGTGTGTATTACATGTCCGACGCGGGGCCGAACACGCGCCGGAACATCTGGGTGTACGACCGCGGGACACGTCAGCGCCGTCAGCTGACGACGTTCGAGGATGTCGATGTGCGGTTCCCGTCGATCGGCCCTGGCCCCAACGGCCAGGGGGAGATCGTGATGCAGGCGGGTTCGTCGCTCTGGCTGCTCGATCTGGCGACGGAGCAGTCTCGCCGGGTGGACATCGTGATCCCCGGTGACCGTCCGACGCTGCGGCCGCGGCGTGTGAACTTCGCCGAGTTCATCAAGGCGGCCTCGATCAGCCCTGGTGGCGAGCGAGCGGTGATCGAGTCGCGCGGCGAGCTGTTCTCGGTGCCGACCGAGGACGGTGTGACGCGCCGACTGACGACGAGTTCTCACTCGGCGGAGCGCGACCCGAGTTGGTCGCCCGACGGTCAGTGGATCGCCTACCTGAGCGACGACCCGGAAGAGACCGGCGACGGCACGATCGGCGAGTACGAGGTGTTCGTCATGCAGTCGGACGGGAAGGGTGAACGCCGGCGGGTGACGAGCGGTGGCGACCGGTTCCGGTTCATCCTCGGGTGGTCTCCGGACAGCGAGATGATCCTGCTTGGCGACAAAACCGGGCGGTATGTGCTGCTCGACGTCGAGACGGGCGACGAGACGGTGATCGCCGAGGATGCGTGGGCGCGGCTGACCGGTGCGTCGTGGTCGCACGACTCGGGGTGGCTCGCGCTGGTGCTGCTTCACGAGGGCACCGGCAACGGCGCGGTGCATCTCTACGAGGTGGCAACGGGGGTGCTAACGCAGGTGACCGACCCGATGTTCGATTCGAGCTCACCCGCGTTCGACCACGAGGGTGAGTTCCTGTACTTCGTGAGCAACCGGCGTTTCTCGCCGACCTACGGGCAGATCGAACGGACGTGGATCTACGGCGACGCCTCGGTGGTGCTCATGGCTCCGCTGCGCCCGGATGTGGAGATGCCCCTCGCGCCCGAGTCGGGCGATGTGCCGTGGGACGAGGAGGACGAGGGCGCTGTCCCCGAGGCGTGGGTGGGCGCGTGGGTGGTGACGCTCTCGAGCGACGAGGCAGCGTCGCGCACGGTCGAACTCGAGATCGGACACGACACCGAGGGCGACGATGGCGGGGTTGTTGCTGAGATCGAGTTTGAGGGTGGCAGGGAGGCCAGCGCGGACGAGGTGAGCTGGGACGCTGACGAGGAGGTGCTGACCATCCGCGTCACCGATGACGCGGGCCGCCTCGTGGTGCTGGGGCTGACACTCGACGATGGTGAGCCGGCAACGATCGGCGGCACCTGGTCGGATCCGGAGACAGGCGTCTCGGGCACGGTCAGCGGAGAGGTCGCCCCCGACGACGCGGGCGAGGACGAGGCCAGCGACGACGCTGAGGATGCCGGTGATGGTGATGCCGTCGCCGACGATGAGCCCAGCGACGAGGTGATCGAGATCGAGATCGAGGGATTCGAGCGTCGGGCGGTTCGCCTCGCGATCGAGCCCGGCGCAATCGGGAACCTGAGTGTCGGTTCGAACGGGAACCTGTTTTACACGCGAGGCGAGAGCTACCGCGGCACGGGGCCCGGGGCTGGGCTGTTCGTGTTCGATCCGGCCGATCAGGAGGCCGACGAAGACCGGGTGCTGCCATCGCCTGTGTCCACGTTCACCATGTCGGCGGATGGCGAGCACCTGCTCGCGGGCCGGAACGTGTGGTCACGCACCTCGCCGGCGCGCTGGGCCATCGTCGAGGCGTCCTCTGGGCAGAGCTTCGACACACTCGACACCTCGGGGATGCGCGGCACCATCCGGCCTCGCGCGGAATGGCGGCAGATCCTGACCGATGCGTGGCGGATCTTCCGTGATTACTTCTACGACGAGGGCATGCACGGGGTGGACTGGCGCGCGATCTACGACCAGTACGCCGCGATGCTGCCCGACGCGGTGACGCGGAGCGATGTGACGCACATCACGCGCGAGATGATCAGCGAGCTGAACGCCGGGCACGCATACTACTCGGGCGGAGATACCGAGGATGCGCCGCGCGCGAACGTCGGGCTGCTCGGGGCCGACCTCGAACTCGCGACGGTCGGCGGCGAGACGGGCTACCGCGTCGCACGGCTCGTCGAGGGCGCGCCGTTCGACGACGATGCGCGCGGGCCGCTCAGTCAGCCGGGCGTGGATGTGGCAGAGGGCGACTTCATCCTGGCGGTGAACGGTGAGCCGATCGATGTGACGCGGAGCCCATGGGCATCGTTCCAAGGGATGGGTGGTGCGCGTGTCGAGCTGACGGTGTCGGAGCGGCCTGTCGTCGACGACGAGGCGCGGTATGTCGTGGTCGACCTGATGCGCTCCGAGACGTCGCTGCGGTACCGCGCGTGGGTCGAGCGGAACCGCCGGTATGTCGACGAGCAGTCGGACGGACGGATCGGCTACATCTACGTGCCGAACACCGGTGTTGACGGGCAGAACGAGCTGGTCCGGCAGTTCCAGGGACAGTTCCACAAGGATGCACTCATCGTCGACGAGCGGTGGAACGGCGGCGGGCAGATCCCGACCCGATTCATCGAGCTGCTCAACCGTCCGAAGCTGAGCTACTTCGCCCTGCGCGATGGCCGGCCCTGGGTGTACCCGCGGCAGGGGCACTTCGGCCCCAAGGCGATGCTGATCAACGGCCGCGCGGGCTCGGGCGGCGATATGTTCCCCTACCTCTTCAAGCAAGCGGGCCTCGGGCCGCTCATCGGCGAGCGGACCTGGGGCGGGCTGATCGGGATCAGCTTCAACCCGCACCTGGTCGACCTGCCGTACATGGCGGTGCCGCGGTTCGCGTTCTATGAGCTCGACGGGACGTGGGGCGTGGAGGGGCACGGTGTGGATCCGGACATCGAGGTCATCGCTGACCCGGGCTTGCTCGCGGGCGATCTCGGCCGCGGCGAACTCATCCGCGATCCGCAGCTCGACACAGCGATCGAGCATCTGCTCGGCGAACTCGAGCGGAACCCTCAGCAGCGGCTCACGCCGCCGCCCGCTGGGCCGGATCGGACCGGGCCCGGCATCGGACGCGAAGAGGACAAGTAGTACCGATCCCGGCTGAAGTATCTTGCATCTTGGTGTTCCCGGGCGGGGTGGTGAGAACGCCCCGCGCCCACGGCCAGGTGCTCCTCGTCTGTGGGTGGATGTTCGCGGGAGCGAGACGCTCTCACCACCGGACCACGACACCGGATGATGCACCGTGCTCTAGTTGACGAGGCGGACGGTCTCGAACGCGGCGTTCCACACGAACCAGAAAGCCCGCTGGGCCGGCAGGCGGTCGAGGGTACGGCCGTCGCCCGCGGTCGCTGCATCCTCCGCGATGGTCCACCGAACGCCTGCCGTGTCCACCGCGACGGCGTCACCGTCGTACCGCTCGAACCGGATGTCGGGCGGGGTGCGGTACACGCGGTTCGCACCGGATGGATCGGTGAACACGACGAGCTCCACCGGGCCCAGCGCATCGTGGTACACCGGGTTGGCAGCGAGAAAGTCGGCAGCGATCGCGAGCGTGGCGTCGCCGGCCTGCGGGAAGGTCAGGCCAAGAATCTCCTGCTTGTTCTTGAGGCGGGTGTCGAGCTTTCGCTCCGGCACGGTGAACATGAGCTCGTCGGTCGCGAAGTAGCGGCGGTAGGCAGCGCCTTCCGAGTAGTCGCGGCCGTGCCCGGTGTCGAGCGAGAGCACGGTCGTGCTCGGGTGCCGACGGCGCCACTCGCCCCACGCCGTGGTGACCACGGCTCGACGAGGGAGCACGATGGGATCGTCGCCATCCTGATCAACAAGCGGACCGATCACCGGTGTGCCGCGCATGGTGCTCCAGAGCGACTGTGTGGCGCGGTCGTACATGAGCTTGTTGGAGCGATAGAGAAAGCCGCTCGTTCCGAGCTCGTGGTTCACACCGCCGACCGTTGTCTCGTAGAGGATGACGGTGCCGCAGAGCGTGCAGTACACGCCGGCAAGATCCACACCGCCCACCTCGTCGACGAACATCTCGTGCCAGGCCAGGATGCGCTTGGGGTACGCGCGCGCCTCGCCGTTGACCTCGATGCCGAAGACCACGTGATCGTCGGCGAGGTAGTCGGCCTCGTGCGCAGCGATCATCTTGGGTGAGCGCAGCGGCGGGATGCCGTCCTGCCGCACACCGCCCCACCGCACCTCATCGAGACGGATGAGCGCGGTGGCCGCCCGCTCGTTCGAGAAGTACGCGCCGAACCGGGCATCGATAAGCGAGTACGCGAGCGACTTGAACTCGCCATAGTCGGGATGAGGCTCGGGCTGCGTGCGCCAGAGATGGTGCCACCAGCCGTCGAGGGAGTTGCCGAGCGGGGCATCGGCCTTCTCACGGGCGATGCGGCGGAGCTCGCCCGCGACGAGATGGGCGCGGCGATTGGCGATGCGCATGACATCGAGCGTCATCGCGAGCGAGCCGGGGTGCCAGGACGACTCGATCTCACGCAACGCGGGCTCCGAGTCACCGCCGATCAGCAGGGCGAGGAACGCCGCCGGCCCCTCGCCAAGTGACTCTGCGGCCTTCGCGATGGCACTCGGCTCCGGCGGGAACGGCAACGGCTCACTGGGAAGACCCAGCTGCGCTCGGGTGCGTGGCTCGGGGGGGATCAGCAACACCTCGCGGGCCGACCACCCGATCGCGATGCCCGCAACAGCGACCGCACCAACGAGCACTCCGGCCCTGGCGCGAGGGTGTCCGCCACGTGATGATGAGGTATCGCTCACGATGGCTGAACGGCCACCCGGCAACCCAGTATTCCATCGGTGCGGAAGACCGCGGCGCCCAACAAAGAACCACCCCCCGGGCTGCCCGGGGGGTGGTCAGTCGGAAGACTCGCTCATGCGAAACCCGGCCGCGGAGAGGCGAGACGGCCGGGGTGTGGTGTTCGCACGATCAGTCCGAGCGAGGGTGACCCCCCAAACTCGGACCGAGGTGTGTTGCAGGATTTAGAACCGGAAGCCGATACCGCCGCCAACAGCGTTGACGGTGTTGTCGCCGGCGAACTGACCGTCGTAGCGAACGAAGATGGAGACGTTGTTGTCAAAGACAGCGGTCATGCCGGCACCGACGTAGCCGGCGGACTCGTCACCGGTGTCGACCTCGGTGGAGAAGGTCGCGGTACCGGCGTTGAAGCGGGCCTCGAGATCGTCGATGTCATCGCCGGCCTCGAAGTCCCAGCCGCCCGAGACCTCGGGGATCCAGAGGACGGTGTCGGTCTCGAAGACGTAGGCGAAACGAACGCCGAGACGGGTGTTGACGAGGTTGGCCTCGTTCTCCTCGATGGAGAGACCGCCGACGCCGGACTCGCTGAAGCTGTCCTGGTCGTAGTAGGTGTACTGGACGGAGAACTCGGGGGTGACGCGGAACTGGTCACGAGTGCCGAACTGGAAGTCGTAGCCGATGCCGAAGAAGAAGGTGAAGTCGAACGCGTCGTAGTCGGCGTCGTTAGAGAAGCCCAGGCTCGGCGTGTTGCGGACCGACTCGATCTCGTGGAAGCCGAAGGTGGTCTGCAGATCGATGAACCAGCCGTCGAAGAACGAGTAGGTGAGGTAGGGGCCGAAGCGGAAGGTATCGATGTCGAGATCGCCGAGGCCGCCCTCGAAGTCAACGTCGGTGGCGTTGTAGGTGAAGTACAGACCGAGGAGGAAGTCATCGGTGAAGGCGTAGTCGAAGCCGACCGTCACGCCGCCGCCATCGGCCTCGTAGCCGGTGACGCTCGACGAGTCGTCCTGCTCCTCGAAGATGCCGAAGCCCTTGACGTAGAGGCCGAAGGGGTTGTCGCTCAGACGGGTGCCCGGCTCCTGGGCGTCGAAGGTCTCGGCCTCCATCGCGGCGTTGATGAGCTCGGGATCGCCCGCAGCGGCGAGCGACTGGAGGTCACTGCCACCAAAGGCGAGGGCGACCGCGTGGTTGCCGGCACGGCGGGCAGCGAGGTAGTCGGTCTGGGCGTAGTTGACACGCTCGTTGAGCTGCTGAACGTTCGCGAAGGACTGGACCAGGGCCCGGCCGCCGTCCTGGATCTGCTCGAGTGCGACGTTGTAGTCACCGACCGCGGTGCCGGTGACCCGGCCGTCGAGCAGGTCGACGCGGGAGACGATGTTGGCGGCCTCGTTGAAGGACGCGGGCTCGGTGCCGTTGGCGTTGAGCGTGATGTTGCGGTTGGTCAGGCCAGCACCGGCGTTGGTGGTGAGGGTCTGGGCGTCGTTGTTGAGCTGCCAGATCGCCGAGGCGACATCGTCGAACTCGTTGTTGATCGAGGCGTTGGTGTAGCTGCCCTGCTGACGAACAGCGACAAGGTCGACTTCCTGGCCGGGGTCGGTGTTCGACGAGGCGAGGTAGAACTCGAGCACCTGCTCGACGAAGAGGTCGGCGTTCTCGATGACGACGAAGGTGTTATCGACGCCGTTGTTGGGGTTGCCATCGGTGTCGACCGAGGGGAGGAAGGTTCCGTTGACGCCGTTGCCGTTGGCCTGGTTGGCGAGCAGCTCGTTCACGTCGGTCGCGGTGCCGCCGTCGACGATGCCATCCTCGAGGTTCACGAAGGTCGAACCGGCCGGCGCGTTGGTCGGCTGGTTCTGGGGGTCGGCGAGGATGTTGCCGTTCTCGTCGGAGATGAAGCCGGCGTTGGCGGCGAGGATGCCGTCGGTCTGGAAGACCGTGAGGCGATCACCGGTGAGGAAGACGCTCTGCTGACCGGGGGTGTCGGTCTCGGCGATGATGTAGTCACCGTCGGTGTCGACGAACTCGAAGATGCCATCACCATCCGTGTCGGCAGCATCGGCGATGCCGTCGTTGTCACGGTCGACGAGGAGAGCACCAGCGACCGCGGCGTTCGCGCCACCGGCGTCGAACAGGGCCGTCGCCGCGTTGACGACGTCGTTCTGGAGATCACCGTCGAAGTCGACGAAATCGAGCGTGCCGTCGCCGTTGGTATCGGTCACGTTGCCGAGCCAGACGCCGTTGCCGGGAGCGTTGTTGATGTAGTCGTTGATGTAGTTGTTGTCGAGCACCGCGTCGACCACGACCGCATCACCGAGGTCGATGCCGCCCCAGTTGAGGTCGCCACCGTTGGCGTCGGTGTTGAGCACGTTGATCAGGGTCGACTGGGTGCCGGCGAGGGCCTCGGTCGACGTGTTGATGGCGCCGGCGGCGTTCGTGGTCGAACGGACGCGGAAACGGGCGGTGGCGTCACCGTCGGCGGCGTTGCCGTCGATGAGGAAGACGGTGGCGTCCGCCGCATCGCCGTCGGCACCGACCGAGGTGCCGGCCTGGAACTGGCCGGCCAGGGTGTTGCCGGCGCCGTCCTGAACCTGGAAGAGCGCCCCGCCGAGCGGCGTGGCGATGCCGGTCGGGCCGGGATCGATGATGCCGTTGTTGAAGACGCTGAGGTTGGAGAAGTAGTTGACACCGGGGTTGGTGGCCGCGTTGATCGAGGCACTGGTCAGGGTCACGTTCTCGCGGACGAAGTAGGTGCCGGTCAGAGCGGAGTTCTGCAGCTCGTTGTTGATGCGCATCGTGCCGTCGCCGACGAAGTTGATGGTCTCACCGTTGTCGGTGAACTCGTCCGCGACGTTCACCGGGCCGCCGGCACCGTTCGGAGCATCGATGTTCCAGGTGAAGACGGTGTCCGCATCCTGGAGGTCGATGGTGGTCTCGGTGTTGGCGTTGGTGAAGTTGAGGATGTTGTCGAGCGCGTTGTCGAAGTCGAAACGGAGTTCGTTGCGGCCGGACACCGCGAAGTCGTCCTCGACGATGACCGAGCCGGGGAGCGTGATGAGACCGGGGAGCGGGCCGCCCGCGGCGTCGTACGCGAAGAGGGTCGGGGTGTCGCCACCATCGCTGTTGATGATCAGGACAGCACCATCGTCGCCGGTGGCGACATTGCCACCGAAGGCGGCGTTGTTGCCGATGCCAAGCCGGCCGGACTCGATGCGGAACTGGTCGGTCGCACCGAGACCGGGGGCCGCGCCGAGGACGTTGGCACGCGTGGTGACAAAGACGTCGTTGGGCAGGCCGGTACCGGCAGCATCGATACGGGCGTTGGCTGTGGAGGAATCACCGGTGAGGACAAGGGTCGACTCGTCGCCGCCGCCACCGTTGGTCGCGGGGTCGTAGATGAACTGCGATGCGGCGGTGCCATCGTCGGCGAAGCCGCCCGCGAACATCGAGAAGACGTTCGCGCCGGTGCCCTCGATGGTGAGGACCTGGCCGTTATCGAGGTTGACGATCGAACCGGTGCCGAAGGTGGCATCACCACCGGTCAGCTCGCCGATCGCCTCGGAATCGTTGATGACAAACGTGTTGGCGGCGCTGGAGCCGATGAACACCGTCGCGGTGTCGGCGATGGCGGCACCACCGGTGACCACGAGCGTGCCGGTAGTCGGGCTGATGAACACGTTGAACGCATCGGCGGCGTTGTTGCCGAGGAGTTCGAGCTCACCACCGCCGGTCAGAACGAGCAGGTCCTGGTTAGTCGCGTCGATGGTGTTGGTGACCTCGATCTCGCCGTCGTCGGCAAGACCGTCGTCGAAGCCGTCACCGAAGACGTTGAAGACCACGGTCTGGGTGCCGATCGTGGTCAGATCGAAGGACTCACCGGTGCCATCGTCCTGGAAGTCGATGGTGCCCGTGCCGTCCTGCTCGATGATGGTGAGGGCGCCGTCGAAGTCGAAAGGCACATCGACGGTGTAGTTCACCGCGCCGTCGTTGAAGCGGATGTTGCTCTGGGCCGCGGTGAAACCGAAGACCTCGGCGTTGGTGTTCTGCACCGTGACAGCGGCCTGGCCCAGCGTGTCGAACAGCAGGTTCGCCAGCGCGTTGAAACCGGGGTTGCCGATGTTCACGTCGAGCGTGGCGTTGCCAGCGGTCGTGAAGAAGATGCCCGGCGTAGCGGTCACCGCAGCGACGCCACCGGCGTAGTTACCAGCGGTGTTGAAGAGGCCGTCGCCACCACCGCCGCTGAAGTTCAGCGTGCCGGCGGGCAGGGTGCCCGCGACCAGGCCGGTTTCGGTCGTTGTCGGGGCGGTCGGCGGAGTCGTGGAGTTCTGGGCGAAAGCCATGCCACTCACGGACACCGCGAGTCCCGCCGAGGTCACGAACCGGCGAATGTCTGATCGGGTGATCATTTCGAGTCTTTCCTTTCCTTGGCGACGACCCTCCAGAAGAGAGGGACGCGCCCCTTGCATGAGCAGAGCGTCTTCAAGCCTCGCCCGGGCACCACACCCGGGTCTCACGACGACACGCGCACACAGCGTCGCTTCGTGAGTGAGGGCTTACTTGTTTTAGCAGACGCCAACATCGGCTGCAAGCCAGTACGACGGATTTGTTTGTAACCACTTTCTTTCAGTAGTACCGAACAGATGCGCAGTCGATGCGCAGCTCAGACTTAGGCAGACCGCACCTGGGCCCTGTGAAGGGGGGCAGGCGCTTCGATCCACCTACGACTCTTCGGCGCAGCCCGGTGCTCGCAGGCCGCCGGTGGTGTCGGGTAGCATATCAGCGGTCCCGCGCCCCACGATGTGAGCCGTTGATGAGAAATACCGTTCATTCTCCAAACAAAATACCGTGCATGTGGGTGTTCGTCAGCCTCTCCGGTGGCCTTGGCCTCAATGGATGCGCGAACGCGGAGCGTGACCGTGAGGAGTTCGAACGCGACCGCAGCGGCGTGGCGGCGATCGACCACTCGCCGCTCCGTGTCGCCCATGAGACACGATTACGACGCGCCGAGTGAGTGTCTGTCGATGGTGACCGGAGGCGGGGTGCGGGCCGACACGTTGACGCTCGATGCGGTGCGGCAGGAGGTCGCCGCCCGATGGGGCTTCGCCGAGCTGCGGCCCATGCAGGCGGAAGCGATCGAGGCAGCGGTGGAAGGCCGGGACGCGGTCGTGGTGATGCCGACCGGCGGCGGCAAGAGCCTGTGCTACCAGGCCCCGGCGCTGGTTGATGCGCGACCGCACGTTGTCGTGAGCCCGCTGGTCGCGTTGATGGAGGATCAGGTGGCGTCGCTCCGCGCGCTCGGCGCGCCCGCGGCGTGCCTGCACAGCCAACTGGACCCGCGGGACTCGATGGAGATCGAAGAGTCGGTGCGGGCTGGTGAACTGCGGCTGTTGTACGCCGCGCCGGAGCGGCTGCTGAGCGGTCGGACGCTCTCGCTGCTCCGCGAGGTGAAGCCAGCGGCGCTCGTGATCGATGAGGCGCACTGCATCAGTCAGTGGGGCCACGACTTCCGCCCCCACTACCGCCGGCTGGCCGAGCTGCGTCGGGCACTGCCGGATCTGGCGATCCGCGCGTTCACGGCGACCGCGACACCTCGGGTACGGGAGGACATCGCGCATCAGCTTGAGCTGCGCGACCCGGCGATGCTGGTGGGCGATTTCCACCGGGCGAACCTGACGTACCGCGTGGTGCCGCGGACCGACCGGCTCGGGCAGATCGAAGCGGTGTGCCGGCGGCACGCCGGGCGAGCGGTGATCGCGTACGCGAACAGCCGCAAGCAAACGGAGCAGATCGCGGAGGGGCTCGGACGGCGCGGGATCGAGGCCCGCGCCTATCACGCGGGGATGGGGGGTGAGGCTCGGCGGGCGATCGAGCGCGACTTCGCGCGCGAGCGGGTGAACGTGATCGTCGCGACGGTGGCGTTCGGCATGGGGATCGACCGGTCGGATGTGCGGGCGGTGGTTCACGCGGGGGCGCCGAAGTCGATCGAGGCGTATGCGCAGGAAACGGGGCGGGCGGGGCGCGACGGGATGGCGGCCGAGTGCGTGCTGCTCTACGCGCCGGGTGACATCGTGCAGTGGAAGCGACTGCTGAACGATTCACCGATCGGGCAGTACGACGAGCACGGCAACGAGCTGGACACGGATGCGGCGCTCGCGGCCCGTGCGCACCAGGTGGCGCTGCTCGAGGAGATGCGCCGGTTCGCCTCGTCGCCGGCGTGCCGGCATGCGCAGCTGTGCGCGTACTTCGGTCAGTCGCTCGCGAGTGATGGTGAGTCATCCGGGTGCGGGGCGTGCGATGTGTGCCTGGGCGAGGTGGCGTTGATGGAGGGCGCGACGGAAGTCGCGCAGCAGATCCTGTCGGCGGTCGCGCGGTGCGAGCAGCGCTTCGGGGCGCGGCACATCGCCAGCGTGCTGCGCGGCGAGCGCGACGAGCGGATCGAGCGGCTGGGTCACGACCAGCTTTCTGTGTTCGGGCTCATGAAGGGTGCGACCGTGAAGCGGATCGGGCTGCTCATCGACCAGCTTCTGGATCAGGAGTTGCTCGCCAAGACGGGGGAGGAATATCCCGTGCTCGCGCTCACGGGTCGTTCACTCGCGGTGCTTCGTGGGCAGGAGACCGTGACGCTCACGGAGCCGCCAGCGGGCACGTCGACGGCCCGGCGCTCGTCTGGTCACGCTGAGGTGGCGGATCTGACACCGAGCGAGCGGGCGCTGTTCGAGAAGCTGCGTGGGTTGCGACGCGAGATCGCCGAGTCACAGGATGTGCCTGCGTATGTCGTGTTCAGCGATGCGACGCTTCGATCGATGTCGCGGATCCGGCCGCGGACGGTGCCGTCGATGCGGCGGGTGTCTGGTGTGGGCGAGACGAAACTCGAGCGGTACGGACAGGCGTTCTTCGATGCGATCGAGGTGTTCTGTGAGACCACACCGCTCTCGCGTGATGCACCGGGGTAGGGGGCTACCGCTGATGTGGTGCGGGCCGAACGTTCGTCTCCGGACCGATGACCCATTCGCCGCGAAACACGGAGTGGCAATGCTCGTGCTGACAGCAGATCCCGAAAGCGCATCACGCGACAATGACATCCGCTGTCTCAGGGGCGAGACAATCGAGCTTCCACTCGCCATTGATTGGTGGCGGGTCGATCCGAAGGATCCGCCGCCGAATCCCGAATAGGCTCTCATGGTGCATGTCCTCCCACCGACATCGCGGATCGAGATGGTGCGCGATGGTGATCATGTCACGATCACGCTGCCACCGCCGGGCCTGTCGTTCGGGAACGCCGAGGTGAAGTTTGCACTCGCTTTCACAGCGATCGTAGCGGGGTTGTCGGGGTTCTTTTGGTTGCTGCTGCAGGGTGCGTCGACCGGGACGTGGGTGATGTTCGGCTCGGTGGTGGCGCTGTTCTGGCTCGTGTGCGTGGGGCTGATGATCGAGGCGTGGCGCCGGTCGCGGCAGATCGCGATCATGGATGTCGTCGACGGGCATCTTGTGGTCACGACGAGCATGCCGCTCGGCACTCGGGCGTTCACGATCGAGTCGCGCTTCATCAAGGCGCTTGGCGTTGGGCCCTCGGGTGTGGTGGTGAACGACGAGCCGGTGATGGCCCTGCGGATCGACAGTACCAAGGCGGTCGAGGTGAGGCCGGGCACGCGGAAGAAGGTGTTCAAGCTGTTCCGTGAGCGGGATGTGCAGGAGTTGGAGTGGGTGGCGGAGACGCTTCGGGACGCGTTGGGCGTCGAATCGTCCTCGATGCGGCGGTGGGAAAAGGACGCGGCGAGCTCGCGGGCGCCGGGCGGGATGAGCGACACCGGCCCGAGTTGAGACGGGTGAGCGACAGGGACGGTTGGTACGGATCCGTCTTGATGGCCGAAGGCCAGTGACCTATCTTGCTGGGTCCGCCTGCGCCGGGTCGTTGACCACGGAGGCGGCGATATGGTGGCCATAGCTCAGTTGGTTAGAGCGCCGGGTTGTGGTCCCGGAGGTCGCGGGTTCAAGTCCCGTTGGTCACCCTTGCTGCTCGCGACGTGGTCGACGAGTGGGGCTCACCTGAGATCGGCGGGTGTGATGCAGTCTCGCGGAACGTGATGCGGTGTGGCGTCGCTTCCGACGCCACGCCGTGCTGTGCTCTCAGGATGAGTGAGCGAGGTTGATGGAGAACGACCGTGGGTCTGACCGACGGGCCCGGTCAGTTCCCGATGGTGCCGATGACGTTGCACTGCTCGTCGTAGATCTTGTTGTAGTTGACCAGGATGAAGATGAAGTCGGTGGCGTCGATGTCACCATCACCGTCGGTGTCGCCGGGGCACGGGCACGGGATGCACTCGGGGTCGGCACAGAGCACATCGGTGTTCGGGGTGATGTCGATCGGGTCGAGCGGGACATCGCGGACCTCATCGCGGTCGGCGATGTTGAACTCGAGCTCTGCGAAACGGAACTCGACCTCGGCCCGAACAAGCGGGACATCGGCCTCGAAGCACGCGGTGTTGAGCGCATCGTTGGTCTTGACCAAGTACTCGCCAAGGGGCGGGGTGACGAACGGCCCGGTGGCCCCCGCGAAGTTGGAGAGATCGTTGCGTCCAGCGACGAGCCAGCCGCAGTCGCGCCCCTTCACAACGTCTTCGCCGGCGGCGACTGGGTTGGTGTCCATGCCGAAGGGGTCGCTGCTGCCGTAGGAACGGACACCGCGGAGCCCGCCACCGGCGTCGTACTCGAGCAGGCCAGCGGTCATGCCACCCGGGTTCATCCAGAGCCCGCCGACACCGATGAAGTCCGACTCGTCGTCGTACTCGACCGCGGCGTAGCCGGTCTCCCAGGCGATGGGCAGCGGCTCACCGGTCGGGAACCCGACGAATGTGTGCTGCCAGTCGGTGATGAAGCCCGGGAGCGATGGATCGACGGTGAGTAGGTGCGGCGCATCGCCGCCTGCAGCGCCCTGTGGGCCGGCGTTGGTGCGACCGGCGATGTAGAGGGAGTTGCGGCCGCGATCGAAGTCGATGCCGTCGCCGGTCTCGTTGATGTGAGGGGCATCGGGGTTCATGGGATCCAGCGAGCTGAAGAGGAATGCGCCCAGCGGGTTGAGCCCGAGATCGATGGGCATGAGGAAGACATCGAGCTGACCGTTCGGGGCGAACGGGGTGAACGACCGGGCGGTGCCGACGATCGCAAAGTCGGATCCCGGGCCCACCTCAACAAGATCGGTGAAGCCCACCTGGAGATCTGGCTCGACATCGCTGTTGGGGTTGAAGAACTCGTAGTCTCGCGCGACGAAGCTCATGCCGTCCGGTGAGATAATCAGGGCGCTGGGCCGGCCGAAGCGGTTGCCGACAACCACGAACCCGGCCTCGTTCTCGATCACCGCGATGGAGACGCCAGGGTTGGGGCGGTTCACCGCGTCGGTGCCAGCGGTACCGGCGAACCGGCGCGACCACACCACGTTGCCAGCGGTATCGAGCCGTGAGACGAGGATCTCGGCGTCGGGGGCTTGTCCGCCGACGATGGTGCCCGCGACGATGTAGCCGTCGCTCAGCTCGCGGATGGAGTAGCCGCGCTCGTCCTGACCGACGTCGTAGCGCTTCGACCAGAGGATGTTCCCGAGCGCGTCGTACCGGCTCACCAGCATGTCCGCCGGGGCGGTGCCCCCGAATCGGGACCAGCCGGTCGTCACGTACCCACCGTCCGAGGTGTTGTCGACGGCCACGGCCTGCTCGGACGTCTCCGGCGTGCCATAGACCTGTTGAAAACGCTGCCCGGTCGCCGAGCCGGCGAGGACGAGACACGAGGACACAGTCATCGAAAGGGCGATGCGAGTCATACACGAACTCCACATGTCGTGTCGCCCGGTCGGTGGGCCTGCGTACAGACCTGCCGAGGAGGCGATCTCCTGTTGGAACAGCGACGGGAACACCCCGCCGCAACCGAGAGAGACCCTACGGTTCGTTCTCGGGCACTCCAAACGGTTCGCGCGGACTTTCTTGATCGAGAAGGATGATGATCTGGTGCCCGGTTCGACGGGGCGCGACGAAACACCCCGGCGCCGTCTCCGTCGCCCGGGTGCGCTCGATCGTTGGGTTCACTCGGACTGGTCGCAGACCCGTCCGAAGTTGACCAGCACCGTGACGAAGTCGGCGGCGTCGACATCGAAATCGCCGTCGAGGTCGCCGGGGCACGCAGTGGGTTCGGGGTCGCTCGGCGTGATGACCTCGTACTCGTCGGGCGAGCCCGGAAAGTCGCCACTCGGATCGTTGAGTTCGATCAGCGTCGAGTTGGCGAACGTTGGGACGAACTCGCCCGGTGCCGACCAGAGACCTTCGGAGACCGCTTGGGCGGTCCGAGCCTCGGCGCTGCCGATAGGCTCGCCGGCGATGTTCCACTGGAGGTGGTCGGCGATCAGCGACGAGTTCCCGAAGCTGACATTCCCGACTGCATCGGGGAAGAAGAGTTGCATGGCGTAGGCGTCTTGGTCGAGGGGGCTGGCGAAGGCCCCGCCGAGCGCGGAGCGGTTGATGCGGTCGACGTCGCCCGCTGGTGCATCATCGTCGAAGTGAACGAAGAGGGCGGTCCCCGCCTCGATGGTGATCCCGTCGAATCCACCCGGCGCGGTGTAACGGCGCGCGCTGGCGAAATCGTGCGAGCAGAAGCGCCAGCCATCGAGCGCCACATCATCGGCTGAGAAGTTGAACAGCTCGATGATGCTCGCCTCGAAGTCAACCGATCGGATCTGGACACGGCGCTCGAAGGCTGTCGGCAACGGGTCGCTCGCGGCCAGTTGCGGCAGGAACGCGGCGCCCCCGGCGCCGTTTCCGAATCGCTCGGGAAGCGGGAGCGTGTCTTCGAAGAGACCGGTCGCGGTGTTGAATACACCGATCGGGCCGCAGGGCGCTCCGCAGTCGGTGTAGATGCGGCCGTAGCCGTAGGCGAGTCCGTCGAAGGCGGGCGTTCCTTGGACAACGAGCTGGCTCTCACCGGTCTGCGGGTCGAAGGCGTGGATGGAGTACACACTGTCGTTGGAGGTGCCGTCGCGCTCACCGACTAGCAAGCGGCCACGATCTGTGTCGAAGGTCAAGCCTCGAAGGACGCCACCAGGCGTGATGGGAAGCGATGAACTACCCGGCAGCGGCGACAAGACACCGGTGCCGGTATCGATCACGAACAGCCCGGTGTCGCTGGCACCCGAGCCGGTGTTGAACGCGTAGAGCTGGCCATTCCCGTACGCGAGCGAGGTGATGACGCGGATGGTGTTCCCGCGCTCGTCGAACAAGAGTACGGTGCCCTCGGTAACGAGATCACCCCCGGTATTGACGCGGCTCACGCGAAGGCGCAGCGTGTTCGAGCCCAAGACACGGGGCTCGATCTCAAAGAGGCGGCCCGTCGTCGGGTCAGCGGCGAGCGCTTGGCTTTTTCCGAGAGGTCCCTCCGGAGCGTCGCCGGTGGTCACGTCGATGATCCAGTTCTTGAGACCGCCTTCGTCGCCGGTGTACGAGGTGACGAGCTGAGCATGCGTACCACCAGCGGTCGCCGCTATGGCAACGCATGCAATTGGGGAGAGATTCATGGTGTCGGCTCCGGGAAAGTGCTGCGCAGCACGGAAAACCCTTCGGCCGCAACGTCACGGCAGGGATGTGCTCTCGCGCAACACCATCTCCACGAGCGCGATCAACGTTGCGTGTCCCGAGCTGGAGTTTCTTATGAATCTCTCGGTGTGTTCACGCATTGCGGTTTCACCCTGGGGTCACTCACATATGCCGTGCGGGATCATCATGATGCGCTCCAGACTCCACCTCATAAGCCACCCAGCATCGAACGCGTACACTCGAAGAAGGTAATCAACACACACGGCGCGGCAGCGATGCACCGGGCACTCGTCGGCGAACCACTCGCCGAGCGACGAGCACCGCAATGTTGGTGTTCGTCTTCTCCGGTGAGTAAGCGATCGCGAGCGATCACACCGCCAACTGCGGCCTATCGGGTTCGGGCCAGTCGAGGTGGAAAAACTGGCCGCGCGGCTTGTCGACCCGCTCGTAGGTATGCGCACCGAAGTAGTCGCGTTGGGCCTGGAGGAGGTTCGCGGAGAGCGGATCGGTGCGGTAGCTATCGAAGTAGGACATGGCCGAGTTGAAGGCCGGCGTGGGCACGCCGGCGAGGGCCGCAGCGGCGACTACGCGTCGCCAGTCGCTGCCGAACTCGGTGATGCGAGCCGCGAAGAACTCGTCGAGCAAGAGGTTGGCGAGTTGCGGGTTGCGCTCGTACGCCTCGGTGATCTTCTGCAGGAAGCGTGCTCGGATGATGCACCCACCGCGCCAGATCTGTGCGATCTCGCCGAAGTTGAGCGACCAGTTGTAGTGCTCGGAAGCGGCTCGCATCAACTGGAAGCCCTGGGCGTAGGAGCAGATCTTGGAGCAATAAAGGGCACGCTCGATGGCGTTGACAAGTGTCTCGGGTGAGCCGCCGAAGAGGTCCATGGCGGCCTGCTGATCACCGTCGGATGCCGATCCGAGGATCTTCGCCGCGTGGGTTCGCTCGTCCTTGATGGCGCTGATGGCGCGCGCGAAGACGGCCTCGGCGATCGTGGCGGCGGGCACTCCCATGTCGAGCGCATTCACGCTCGTCCACCGCCCGGTGCCTTTCTGGCCCGCGGTGTCGAGCACGATGTCGACAAAGGGCTTGCCGGTCTCCGGGTCGGTCTGCTGAAGGATGTCCGCGGTGATCTCGATGAGGAACGAGTCGAGCTGCCCCTCGTTCCACCGAGCAAAGACCGTCGAGATGTCCGCGGGCGCCATGCCGGCAAGATGACGCAGCAGGAAGTAGGCCTCGCAGATCATCTGCATGTCGCCGTACTCGATGCCGTTGTGCACCATCTTCACGTAATGCCCTGCACCATCAGGGCCAACGAGCGCGGTGCAGGGCACGCCACCGGTGATCGGCTTCGCCGGCTCGGCGCCGCCGAGCTCTTTCCCGGTCTCCGGATCGACCTTTGAGGCGATCGCCTGCCAGATGGGCTCGAGGTGCGCCCAGGCCTCGGGCGCTCCGCCGGGCATGAGAGAGGGACCGAATCGAGCCCCGAGCTCACCGCCGGACACACCAGAACCAACAAAGAAGAGGCCCTTCTCGTTGAGTTCTCGCTCGCGCCGGATGGTGTCTTCCCAGTGAGCGTTGCCACCATCGATGATGACATCGCCCTTCCCAAGCAGCGGGACCAGCGACGCGATCACCGCATCGGTCGGACCGCCCGCCTGGACCATGGAAATGATCTTCCGCGGGGGCTTGATCGCGGCCACGAAGTCTTCGAGCGAGGGCTCGCCGGTCAGGGCGCCACCTGTGCCGTCGAAGCTCGTTGGCGGGTGCTCGCTGAGAAACCGCGTCATCTTTTCAGTCGTGCGGTTCCAGACCACGACATGAAAGCCATGGTCGGCGATGTTGAGGGCGAGATTCTGACCCATCACGGCAAGGCCGATCAGGCCGATGTCGGCGCGCTGTTCTGGCATGGGAACTCCGGGCGTTCGCGCTAGTGTGCCGGACAGACGCCGACAGGGCAACCAGATGCGACAACGCCCGACTACTCGTGGCCCGGAGCGCAACGCCGCGGAGCGGGAGCTCCCGATCGCGCACGCTGCCTTGAGTCGAGATCCGCGAAACCCAGCAGCGTCTCCAACCAGCCGAGTCTTGGTAGAGAAAAGGAAAACGCCTTCGGCCGAGTTTCCTCGATCGAAGGCGTGACTCCTCGTGTGGCAGACTGGTATGCGTCGACCGAATGTGGGTCGACACCGGAAGCCCAGAGATCACCTGTTAGGGTGAACGGGGGCTGCGGATAAGCCGCGAATCGATGCCCTGTGCTGCACCGACGAGGGGACAATACAACGATCTCTAGCGAGGTCAACCCCAAAATGGCAACAACCACCACACTGTGTTCCGTGCGGTGGCCGAGCCACATTCTCCGAACAGATCGGGGAGACTCCCCCTCTCTCCCGATACTGAATTGCTGGCGAATCTCGCCATTCGCTTCGTCGACACTTCCGCATCGACGAAGCGAGCACAGGGAATCCGTGGGATTCAGTCAACCCAAGGGGGACATCCCACCACGGAGGAGTCAGCAAATTGAATGGGTGATTTGCTTCCCATCACCCGGCTGGCTCTCGCCAGCGGCGTGCCGGAGCACGTAATCTCAACGTCATGAACATAGCCTGTGTGCTCCACACGTCAAGCAGACCGACGCACGATCGCGTGGAATTTTGGCTCGGCGTCGCTAGCCTCACCCAGTTTGCCCAAAACCGCTGCTGAAGACCCCGAGATCCTGTTTGCGGCCCGAGTCGGCAGTGCTATTCTCTCTGGCCCCGCTCCGCGGGCCATCCGGGCGTATGGCGCAGTTGGCTAGCGCGCATCGTTGACATCGATGAGGTCACTGGTTCGAGTCCAGTTACGCCCATTCTGCCACTTGGTTGTACCTCTGAATGCCGTTTTCTGCCGTGTAAACGGGCTCGTTCGGAGTCTGTGCTCCCCGGTGCGTGCAGGCACTGCAGCGCATTTTGCAGCGCTCCATTGGTCGCTCGCGTGAAGTGATCGTCGGTGACCTGCAGGTAGTTCTTCTCCGCGACGGTGACGCTGTGGCCGATCCAGGCGGCCACGACGTGGGCGGGGAACTGTTCGACCAGCTCGGTCTCGCGGCTGGCCCGCATGTTCTGCCAGAGACGTGGCCAGGGTGAGAGTCCAGCACGGCCGATGATCTTCAGCAGCTGCGTGCGGAGGTTCGCACCGGAATCCAGGTAGCGGGTGATGACGCGACTCTCACCGTTCCCGGCCCGCCGATACGACTCCAGTAGGAACGGCTCCAGCTCGGGGAAGAACGGGATGAACCGCTCCTTGCCGTTCTCGTGGTGCGCGGTCTTGGGGCTCGGCACACGGATCCGCCCTCGGTCCCAGTCGATGTCAGACCACCGCATCGAGAGCGGCTCCGACGGCACACGCACGCCTCCAAAGCGGGCGAGGGCCACGAGCAACCGCCACTCATGATCGGGACAGGCGTCGAGCACCGCGTGGATCTCCTCGCGGCTCACGAAGTAGGCCCGCTCCTTGTTGGCGGGGACGGCCGCCGCGAGGCCCGCGAAGGGGTTCTCATCGATGAGCCGTGCTCGTTCGGCGGCCCGGAAGAACTGCTTGGCGAGCCCGATGGTGCGCCGGGCCGTCGCCTCGGCGAGACCGCGTTCTCCGAGCGCAATGCGGAAGCAGTCCGCGTCGTGCGGCGTGATCTCGCGGAGGCACTTGTTCGCACCGAAGTGCGCGACCAGGTGCGTGCGGGCGCGCTTCCAGACCAGGATGGTGCTGGCCTTGGTGTCGCTCCGCCCGGCGATGTACTCGTCGATGAAGTCGGCCAAGCGGACGATCGACCGGCGCTCGACCAGTCCGGCCTTCACGAGGCGGCTGCCGAGGTCGGCGCCGATCTCGGTGAGCCACTGATTCAGCTCTGGCGTTGGAGGCTGGCCGACCCGCTGGCACGAGACCAGTTCTTCGATGCGGGCCTTCACCGCTTCGGCGTTGCGTTTGGAGATCACGCCGAGCCGGATGGTCTTGCGGCTCTTGTCCACGGCGACGAACTGGATCATGCGTCGTCCGCCGGCTTCGAGGGTCATGGAGGCCATGTGGGGTCCTTCGTGAGTGAGAGTTCAAGCATGCCGCGAGCACGCGAGTGCGCCAGCGAAGTCAATCATCAGCCGTGCTGCTTCTGTGATTGGATCCAGGTGTGTAGGTCCGATGCGTCGTAACGCACCGCGCGTCCGAGGCGGATGTGCGGGATCTCGCCGCGAACACGCAGGTCCCAGAGCGTGCGGGGGCAGATGGCGAGCACATCGGCGGCCTCTCGCTCGGTCAGCAGCGGTGTGGGGACGACGGGGACTGCTGTTGCCGGGTTGGCTTCGCCGGGTTCGGGGACGCCCGCTGTCTCCGCGGCCACGGTTCCAGTGCCCGGCGCGGTGGGCACGGCGTTGCCAGTCGGGGGCGGCTCGCTCGGGGACAGCGACTGTGATCGAGCGGTGCTCGCGGCGGGAACAGGCGGGCGGGTGACGGCGACGAACAGCGATGCTTCGTGGGCCATGGGGTGCTCCTGGGATAAGAAGTTGCCACGAAAACATTCGTCCATCGATGCATAAGTCAATAAGAAAAACATAGAAATATCACGTGCCCGGATCGGTTCCTCGGCGGGGTGTGGCGGCCGCAATAGGACTCTTTGGGGTGGATTTCAGGCTCTCAACGCCGATTTCCACCGGGTTCCGCGCCGGGTGGCGGGCGACGGTGGCGGCGGGGCCGCGTGGAACGCCGCGATCCGAGAAGATAAGAAATGGGTTATTGTTCATGGGAAGACGAGTGATCACGTACTGGTCGCGTGAGCGTTCTGGAGATTGGGTATCCATGAGGGAGGTGTTGATGTAGATCGTGCTCGCGACGCGTGCGCGCGGCGTTCCGGATCGGGAGTACGCGGTTGACGGCCGACCCCCTTCGCTTCCCGTCGGCTCGCAAGAGGCTCGACGGTGGTGTGCGGTGCATCGGGTCTTGACCCAATACGTAGGGGCGTGCTACGCGTGGTGGTTCATTCAGGGCGTTGCAACCCACGAACGAGTGGCCTCTCCACGGCCGGGCAACGGCGAGTTGTCCAGGGCTGTGCCTAAAGCCGTCGTGCCCGTGTTCGTCGGGTTGCAAATGCCCGGCCACCAGAGGGAAGGGAGATTCGGATGAACAGACTTCACAGACGGAGACAGATCCGTGCACTGGACCGGCGAGTCGGAGCACTGATCCGCGAGATCCGCAGACGCCACGGGGACACGCTGACCGAGGCGGCCGAGGTGCTCGGTGTGACCTATCAGCAGATGCAGAAGTACGAGTCGGGATCGAACCGGATCTCGGCGATCGCGTTGTGCGTGCTGCTGAAGCACTGGAACGAGCCGGTGGATGGGTTCGTGGGGAGATTGACTCTGGAGATGGTCGACTTGGACGACTAACGGGGCAAGTGCCCCGGCAAGCTGTCGCTTGCAGGAGCGGTGTGTTTACTTGGCGGCTGTATCAGCGGGCCGCGGGGCTCCGGCGGCGGCGGCGATGGATGCGGTGGGCTTGGGCTTGCCCACCGGCTTGGTGGACGTGGCTGGGGGCTTGGGGTGACCTCCGTTGGTCATGATCGAACTCCTTGTCGGAAACGGGCTCGGAGAGCAGGGCATGGGTCCGGCGGTAGTACCTCGAGAGGGCACTGCGTGACCCCGCGAGGAACACCAACGCCACGATGGAGACGGATACGTCAACCCAGCCGACCCCGCGTGCGGGATCAACCAGCGAGCCTCGCCAGAACGCCCACGCGAGAACGAGGGCGACGGCGGTGTTGCCGTAGAACTGGTAGTAGCGGTAGTGGTTCTCGACGATCCACACGTACGCCTGCGTGCGTTCGTGCAGGTGGCGATCGTCCCACGCTGGATGCGTGAGCCCGGTGCGGTGATGGAACGTGTCGATGACGGCCCAGCGGACCGCACTGGCGGTCATCCCGGCCGCGACGGATGCGATGAGCACATAGAGCACGCCGCCGAGGCTGGGACCGTCGGTGCCGGCCCCGAGCAGCCAATCTCGGACAGGTGGAAACGGGAACGCGGTGCCGCACAGGAGCACGAAGCCGGGCACGACGTACGCGATCAACAGGCCGAAGTTGCGGTTCGAGAGCTCGCCCAAGCCTCCTCTCAGGGTTGTGGTGAATCTGTACAGGCCATCATTGCTTGATACGCAAATAGTGTCAAGACCTCGCGGCGTGAATCTTGCAGCGTGGCGACCAAGGCACAGCACGGCAAGCACTACCGGCACGTCCCCGAACTGCTCCGCACACTCCGCGAAGAGGCTGCACTGACGCAGCGGGAACTCGGTGACGCTGTCGGCAGGCCACAGTCATGGGTTCACAACTGCGAGACGGGGAACCGCCGTGTCGACATCGGTGAGCTGCGGATGTGGTGCGATGCGTGCTCGGTTGATCTCGTCAAAACCATTCGCAGGTATCTCAAGCTCCACGGCTGAACGACGTTGATGGTGTGCCTCGTGGGCACATCGCCTTGTCGACGTCCTTCGGACGTGGTTGAAGTTGCTGTGGCAGGGTGCCTTGGTGCTCGCCGCCGTCAAGGGGTGACCGTCTTCGGTCCTTGCTGCGCTGCGTCCCTGCAGCCGGCAGACCTCTCTTGAGGAGAGGCACCTCATCCGTGACGGCGGCTGCGCGCCGCGGCGTGATCCCTGCCGTGTTCAACAACGATCCGAAAGGAGATCAACATGACGACGAACGCTTCTTCCTCTCAACCCCCCGCCGCACGGCTCCGCCGGGGCAACATCTCGGCCTCCATCTGGCGGAACGAGACCCGCGATGGCGACCCGATCTACAACGTCAAGTTCGAGCGGTCCTACAAGGACGCCCAGGGCGACTACCAGAACATCGACAGCTACGGCGTGAGCGACCTGCTGCTGCTGGCCAAGGTGGCCGATCTGGCCCACGACGAGATCTCGCGGCGACTCGACGAGGAACGCGAGCGGGCCAAGGCCGCCCGGGCCAAGCCGTCGGGCAAATCCGAGCGAGGCCGATGAGCATGGCCGCTCACACCACTCGGGTCGAGGCGTTCTGCCTCGGCCCACTCGTGCTCGAGGTCGCGACGCACCCGGGCGAACGAGAGGCACTCGAGCGGTACCGCCTGCGGCTCCGCCCGCAGTCACGCGGTGAGTTCCCGGGCATCGATCCCGGCCAGGCCGCTCAGTCGGAGCGGATCCGCCGCATGCACGTGGCGTTGGACCGGCTCGCGGATCGCGAGATCGAGCCGCACGAGTTCGTGCAGCAGCTCCGCCGGCACCTGCGGCACCGGGAGGTCGCGTGAAGCTGGTGACGGCGGCGATCCGCCGCTCGCTCCCGCCGCTGTACGCGACCGAAGACGGCGAGGCGGAGCCCATCGTCCGGATCAAGTTCTTCACGCCGTGGACCCACTGGACGTGGTACGCGATGGAGTTCGACGGCGAGGATCTGTTCTTCGGCCTGGTCGACGGGGACGAGCTGGAGCTGGGCTACTTCCGGCTGTCGGAGCTCGAATCCGTCCGCGGCCCAGGCGGGCTCACGATCGAACGTGATCTGCACTTCAAGCCGATCGAGCTGAAAGCACTCCGCGAGCAACTGGAGGCGTTGCGGCGTCCGCCGGATCTGCCGGACCGCGGTCGCGAGCGATGAGTGGTTCGTGAGTCCACATGACTTCTCTGCACTTGGCGGGGCCCTTCGGGGCCCCGTTCTTTTTTCATCGGTGTGTTGCCGGATGACCTGGGTGGCCTCTCCCACCCGGGGCGTGCTCGATGTCGCGTTCGCTCGGTGCCACGCGGCTCGCGTGTGTCAAGCGGGTGTCCACCTTCGGGCGTCG